>CAZLWZ010000008.1:0-16476 GCA_964563275.1 uncultured Flavobacterium sp. | reverse complement strand
ATTACATTTGGTTTCATTACAATTAATTTAACAAAAGCCTATAGACGGAAAATTACTTTTTAGAAAATTGCACTAAATCAACTAACTAAAAGGTATAATTATGGCTAATGTTCACCTCCCTGATGCTTTATTGGTAAAAAATTATGTTGCAGGCGAAGAAAATGCGTTGGCTACATTAATCGGTAGGCATCAGTCAAAGATTTACGGATTTATCTATTCGAAAGTATCAGATCGCGATATTTCGGATGATATTTTTCAGGACACATTCATTAAGGTTATTAAAACTTTAAAGTCAAATTCTTATAACGAAGAAGGTAAGTTCCTTCCTTGGGTGATGCGAATCGCGCACAATCTTATTGTCGATCATTTCCGAAGAAACAAAAAAATGCCGATGTTCCGCGAAACGGAAGAATTTTCTATTTTTTCGATCATGTCGGATAACGTCCCAAATATAGAAAGCCAGATTATCACCAATCAGGTTGAGAATGATCTTAAAAAACTGATTGATGAGCTGCCGCCCGATCAAAAGGAGGTACTGGTAATGCGGATGTATCAAGATTTGAGCTTCAAGGAAATCTCGGAGTTGACCGGCGTAAGCATCAATACGGCTCTTGGGCGGATGCGATATGCGTTGATGAACTTGCGGAAGGTGATCGACAAACACAAAATAATTTTAACGAATTAGCAATATTGTAGATTCGGCTGCGTTCTAAGAGAAACAAATAATTTTTGATATGGCAAAAATTTACTCTCAAAAGCAACCAGCAGCTTCTAAAATGTTACCTAAGAAACGTACCATCAATTTTTTGCTCAATTATTCTAAAGCTTTGACAATGTTGAAAGTCGGCTCTTTAAGTATAGAAAGCATCGCTAATTAGCTTGATCCCGGTTTAAAATGCCGGGATTTTTTTTGTAGTATTCTTTCAGTACCGATTTTCGTCCGATTGTACGGGTAATCACATCACGCTCCGGAGTCCATCCCCGCGCAGGCGAGTACTCGCGCCCGTACCATATCATTTGAAGATGCAACACATTCCATAACGACTCAGGGAACAGTCTTTTCGCGTCCTTTTCTGTCTGGGCGACATTGGTGCCTTTCGAAAAATTCCAGCGGTACATCAATCGGTGGATGTGAGTATCCACAGGGAATGCGGGGACGCCGAACGCCTGGGCCATAACAACACTGGCTGTTTTGTGTCCTACGGCCGGTAATGATTCCAACGCTTCAAAAGACGCCGGCACCTGACCCCCATATTTGTCCAGCAGAATTTCCGACAAGCCATAAATTCCTTTTGCTTTCATTGGCGCCAAACCGCAGGGTCTTATAATTTGCTGGATATCATCGACTGTCAACTTGACCATATCCCACGGATTATCAGCGCGGGCAAATAATAACGGCGTGGTTAAGTTCACCCGCACATCGGTACATTGAGCCGATAAAAGCACCGCGATCAGCAACGTGTAGGGATCTTTATGGTCTAGCGGGATGGGAACTTCAGGATACAGTTCCTGTAATTTCTCAATGGTAAATGCAACCCGTTGCTTTGTCGTCATTTCAGAAGTTTAATTGCAAAAATAGCTATTTAATATCGTAACTTGTGTCGCTGATAAAGACTTAAAGTACCATGACAACACTACAGACAGGGGACAAAGCGCCTGATTTTTCAGGATTTGATCAGGATGGAAAGTTTCGACAGCTTCAGGATTACAGTGGTAAGAAACTTGTTTTATTTTTCTATCCAAAAGCAAACACGCCGGGATGTACGGCCGAAGCATGCAACCTACGGGATAATTACCAGCGGTTTGCTGACGCAGGTTATGAACTCCTCGGTGTAAGTCCCGACAACGCAAAGTCGCAGTCAAAATTCCGGGATAAGTTCAATTTTCCTTTTCCGCTTTTAGCCGATGAGGACAAAGAAGTCGCGAATGCGTTCGGGGTCTGGGGACCAAAGAAGTTCATGGGACGTACGTACAATGGCATACACCGTGTTACGTTTATCATCGACGGAAACGGGTTTATAGAAGAGGTGATCAGCAATGTGAAAACAAAATCGCATACTGACCAGATTCTAAAATAAAGTCATCAGTTTGACTCCTCGAGGATTTTGTTAGGATCGTAACCGAACAAATGATGTTGTTTGATCAGTTCGGCTATACCTTTTGGAAGCATTCCTTCCCAACCGGGCTTGCCGCGACCGATCATTTTGAGCACTTCACGTGAAAAAACTTCCAAAGTCACCGGGTCGAAGTCGTCGATATCGACCACCTTGCCGTTGAACTTGAAGAACTTGTATAACTCTTTCATCCGCGGATGTACCTTCAGATTCTCTGAGTTGATGATTTCGCCGTTTTCGCCCAGCATCGGATAAAGGAAAACCTTTAAATCCCTGTAGAACAATTTTCCAAAAGCTTCCAATATTCCTCCACTCAGGTGTCGGTAGTACTTTTCGTCAAAAATATCAACCAGGTTGTTAACGCCCATTGCAAGACCCATCCGTGCTTTGGTATAGTTCGAGAAATATTCTACCACTTTGTAATATTCCTGGAAATTCGATATCATGACTGTCTGACCCAGCGAGCAAAGCAATTCGGCCCTGTCCATAAAATCCCGCTCATCAATTTCTCCGTCGGAACGAAGGTTTGAAAGTGTAATTTCGAATACTACAAGGGTATTGTCTTTATCAACTTTATTCTCTTCCAGGAACATCCTGAGCGACTTCTCGTACATGTCCATATTTACCTTGGTCACAGGACGGAAACTGCCGCGAAGGGCGAGAATATTTTTTTTATATAAAATGGCAGCAGGAAGAATATTGTTACCGTCCGGATTAAACATAACCGCGTCGGTCATACCATTCTTGACAAGCTGGAGGCTCATCAGGCGATTATCGACATTTGCAAACCGCGGGCCCGCGAAATTAATGGTATCAATTTCAATCTGATCCTTGTCGAGGTGATCGTACAAATAACGCAGCAATTTTTTCGGGTCGTTATATTTGTAGAATGCGCCATATATAAGATTTACACCAAGTGTTCCAAGGGTTTCTTGCTGCAAACGCGCATCGGTTTCTTTAAACCTGATATGGATAATGATTTCATTATAATCTTCGTCGGGCTCGATTTGATATCGAATGCCGACCCAGCCATGGCCTTTAAATTGTTTGGCGAAGTCAATGGTTGCAACAGTATTGGCGTAACTGAAGAATAATTTATTCGGATGTTTCTCGCGGCTTAGCCTTTTCTCTATGAGTTCTACCTCGTGGGAAAGCATCCTTTTCAGGCGGCTCTCGGTGACGTATCGACCATCTGGCTCGTTGCCATAGATCGCGTCGCTGAAATCTTTGTCGTAAGCCGACATAGCTTTTGCAATTGTACCAGAAGATCCTCCTGACCGGAAAAAATGGCGTACCGTTTCCTGTCCGGCCCCAATTTCTGCGAACGTGCCGTAAATATTGGCGTTTAGATTGATTCGAAGCGTTTTATCCTTAATCGATGGAATCTGCTCAATAGCTCTGTCACCTTTTAAAGTGATTCCATTATCTAATTTTATCATAATCTTTTGTATACCCCAGCAAAGTTAGTCAAAAGCCCGTTTAATAAAAGAAAGATATTGCTATTTTTGTAAAAATTAACTCGTGAAAGTATATTTTTTAGGCACAGGAACTTCGCAGGGTATTCCGGTGATTGGAAGTGATGATCCGGTATGTAAAAGTACCGATCTACGGGATAAAAGGCTGCGGGTTTCGGTATGGGTGAGATGGGATGATTTTTCACTGGTAATTGATTGCGGCCCCGATTTCAGACAGCAAATGCTCACCTCGGGATGCGAGCGTGTCGACGCGATATTATACACGCACGAGCATTCTGATCATACTGCAGGGCTCGATGATATACGACCGTTTTTTTTCAAACAGGGCGATATTCCTGTTTATGGGCATAAACGGGTGCTGGATAATTTAGCCAAACGGTTCGATTATATATTTAAGACCGAGGATAAGTATCCGGGAGCGCCGACGGTCCGCCCGGTCGAAGTGCGGTTCGATCAGCCCTTCGAATTAGGTACAAAAACAGTAATACCGATCAATACCGATCACGCCGGCTTACAGGTTTTTGGATATCGTATTGATGATTTTGCTTATTTGACAGATGTCAAAACCATTGATCCATCCGAACTTGAAAAATTGCATAACCTTGACGTATTGGTCATTAATGTGTTACGCGAGGAGCCACACCAGAGCCATTTGAATTTACAGGAAGCGACGAGGCTAATACAAAAAATTACTCCTAAAAAAACATACTTTACCCATATCAGCCACCATTTCGGATTTCATCAGCAGGTGCAGGAACGCTTGCCGGAGAATGTCTTTCTGGCCTACGACAACTTACAAATCAATTTATAACAACATGAAAAAATCACTGTATCTGTATCTGTTCATCATTGCCGTTCTTATGAACGTTTTTACCTATGTCTGGTTTAGCCGAAAACTCACGTCTGAAGAAGACCGGTACGAGAAGTACAGCACCAAAATGAACGATAGCCTGCTGGTCAGTTATAACAATATGGTCGACGCAAGTTATTTTTCTTTAGCGTATAACGACAATGCTAAGAATTACCTCTCAGAGCATGACACTGCGGAACTGATCCCGCAGATTACCGACAGGATCATGGAGCTTAATGAGAATCCCGAGGGAAACTCGCTGCTTCCGTACGGCATTTTAAACGAGCAGAAATTTATTATCAACAAGGTCAGAATCCTCAATCACCGATGGATCATTGCCGATTTTAGCGACGGAAAACTCTGGGGCGAGATTTTGCTGAAGTATTTTGTGGAAGCAGATGGCTCGGTTACTTTTGATCGAATCGATTCGTTGCTGTATCAGCCGCAACCCGTTAACGAAGAGTAAGTATCTAACGCTCTAGCCAGTTTATAAAATCGTGGAAGTTCTGCGGTGCGACACCATGTCCTACCGGATACTCACGATATTCTACATCGATGTTTAGCTCCTGAAGAAAAGGCTTCACCTTGCGCGCCCATTCGACCGGAATCACCTGGTCGACCGAACCGTGCGAAGCAAACACGCGAAGACGCGAATAGTCTTTTCCGGCAATGTTCTCAGCAAATATTTCAGGATGTATGTATCCGCTTAAAGCCGCTACCTGCTTGATTTTTTCCGGGTGCGAAAGCGCCACCGCGTAGCTCAGTATTGAACCCTGGCTAAATCCTACAAGTGTCAGCTCCTGACTATCTATCGGATATTCGGCGATAAGTTCGTCTAGAAATTTTACGATTAGATCCCGTGAAATTTTCGCCTGTTCATTGTCGGTAAATTTGTTCATTCCTGCGTCGAAATTAATCGCATACCATGCATAACTGCCATATTGCAAATCGTAAGGCGCACGTGCCGATACAACGTAATAGTTATCAGGAAGTTCCGACGCGAACGAAAATAAATCGGCTTCATTGCTGCCATAACCGTGAAGCAATAGTAAAAGAGGGTTTTTGTCGCGTTTGTTTTTTGGCTCCCTGATCAGATAATCTAACACCATCTTATATATTTTTAAACCATTTTTGAAAATAATTGCCCAATAGCGGCACCGGCTGTGTCTCGCCCTTGATCGCGCCAAACAGGCCGAACATCCACAATACCGAAATAAAAATCCACATCGAAACAGAGATCGCAAGACTATCGAAATTGCTGATGATCAGTCCCAGCGATATAAACGTCAGCGATAAGCCCAAAGCCTGCCTGATGTGGAAAGAGGCAAAATTGCTCTTCGTTTCTGCATTCATCGAAAGTGCGATCAACACACCTACCACAAGTATATAACTGGTAATGGCTGCAGTTTTGCCAGCATCTATATCCTTTGTCATTCCTGAATTATTAATTGATTGTTATTAAATATACCGTAGACCCTGCCGGTAGTTTTGTAACCGAGCAAAGCTGAATTTTTTGATTTTGATAAAATACCGGCTTTTGAAAATGTCGCTTTCGTTGCAGTGTCAAACATCGTAAAGCAGGCCTGGGATCCTTTGGTAAATGAATTGCTTCCGATGCCAAAAAACTCACGTGCAAAGGTTAGTTTTTGAATTACAGTTTCCAATGGAAGCACTGTCAGCAGCGCACCAAACGCGCTCTCTAATCCGATGGTGCCACTTAATGCAAAGTCAAACTCCATCTTTTTATGTTCTATATCAATGGGATTATGATCCGATGTTATCATGTCGATCGTGCCTTCTTGAACGCCTTTGATCAGAGCCTGGCGATCCTGCTCGCTTCGCAGGGGAGGCATGACCTTGTACCGCGTGTCGAATCCATCAAGAACGTCATCGGTCAGAACTAGATGATGTACCGCAACACTGCAGGTGACATTCAACCCCTTCTTCTTGGCATCCTTGATCAGTTTAACCGATCGAGCCGTAGAAATCGTCGGAATGTGCATCCTGCCGCCGGTGTATTCCAGCAGATAAAGGTTTCGAGCAATCTGCAAAGCTTCTGCCAACGCCGGAATTCCTTTTAAACCAAGTCGGGTCGATGCCGTTCCTTCGTTCGCTACGCCTTTTCGGGAAAGGTTTTCGTCCTGCGAGTATGCGATCACAAGGCCATCAAAATCCTGTGTGTACTGCAGTGCTATTTTCAGCAGATTTGCATTGGCTATGTCTTTATTATAATCGCCGAAAGCTACTGCGCCCGCACGTTTCATATCAAAAAGTTCTGCAAGGTCGGTGCCGTGGCTGCCGGTGGTGAGTGCGCCAATCGGGTGAATATTTACCGCCGAATTTACCGCCTTACTTTTTACAAATCCGATCTGAGACTGATTGTCAATGACAGGAAATGTATTTGGCTGGAGTGCTATATCAGTGAATCCGCTTCGTGCCGCTACGATGAGTCCGTTTGCCAGTGTCTCTCTTTCTTCAAAGCCGGGTTCGCCAAACGACACACTGCTGTCGAACCATCCTTGCGAAATATGGAGATTCTCGCGTCGGATTTCGTCCCAGCCGTCGTTGTTCTTTAATTTCGGACCTATATCAGTTATTAATCCATCGGCTACCGCAATATCGATCGTGGCATTATTAAAGCTGCTTTGCGCGTCAACGATTGTTGCATCTCTTATGATAACTTTCATTTTACGAATTTTTGAATTAATAATTCAGCGATCAGGAATAACAATCCCAACAGCAGGAATAGTTTCCATAGACTACTTTCGCTACGGTCAAGTTGCAGTGAGTTAAAAGCTGCGGAAACCGAATCGACCACATTTAAATTGTCCAGCGTAACCCGGTTTCCTTCCGCCAGATCGCTTTCGGTGCGCGCATAATTGAAGCTTATGGTTTGCAGTAACTCGTCGCGTTTATAAATGCCAAAGTTTCCTGCCTGCGCCGGCAACTCGTCGAATGAAAGTTTAATCCTGTTACTCAATACCTGCTGCACCGGGATAAAATTTTCGATGCTATTTGAAACGTTGACAATTTCATCCTTTGCCATGGTAGTTTCGATCAGTACCGACTTTCCGCTGCCTATTGCGAGAGCCTGGACACCATTTCTAACAGACGACTGCGCCATATTATAAAATGTGGGAACGATGAGCGGCGAGTTCTGAAAATTGCTGTTCTGTTTCCCAATTGGCGCAGCAAAAACATATACATTAGAAATTTCATTCGGCACTGCGGTCAGGAAAATGCTTTGATCTTCATATCCCAGTATCGCCGGATAATTACCGCTAACAAAGAAAGATTGGGCAGTAGTCGGATATTGAAAATTTTCGATTTTCTTTTCGAATACACCGGTGTAGAGTGGGTGGGCGAATGCAATCCGGGTTACAGGTTTCTGCCCTTCCCGAAGGTTTCCAAACTGCAGACTGCCAAAATTGGATAGAAATTGATTCACATTGGAAACTGAAATTTCGGCCGACGGAATAAAAATAA
This sequence comes from uncultured Flavobacterium sp., assembly GCA_964563275.1. Lineage (GTDB taxonomy): Bacteria > Bacteroidota > Bacteroidia > Flavobacteriales > Flavobacteriaceae > Flavobacterium. The sequence continues at coordinate 8,551 of CAZLWZ010000008.1, read as the reverse complement.
CATTTCCGCCTTTTTCCACAAACGAATTCAACGTTGTCTGTAATGCCTGTGGAATCTCCGGAAGTTCATTTAATACAATAACGTCCTGCTGCTCCAACGAATTGTAATCAAGCGAGCGCAACTCGACGTTCTTATATTCAAATTCCCGATCCGAATAAATTTTAGTAAGAAATGTGCTTTTTTCAGCGGTTCCGATGCTTAAAACGCTGGTTTTTTTTGGGCTTGAGATACTAAAATACAACCGGTTATCATACTGTAGGCCGTTGTCGGATATTTCTGCATAACCGTGGAAATCGCTCTTCGGAATAGTGAATGTCACCGTTTTTCGTCCCGAATCTAAGGAAGTCAAAGTCTTGCCGATCAGTTTTTGCTGGTTGTAAAGAGCAACCGGAAGTTCACCAGGTACTGTTCCGTAGACCGATAAATTGACAGAGATCTCGTAAAAGTTGTCCGATGAATTATTTATAAAGGCGCTGTCAACCGACACGTTGTTCCGCTGCTCGGCTTCGGGAACGATAAAATATGTGTTGCTCGACGAATCGATAGCCTGAAGTTGATTGTCCTTCACGCCAAGGCCATCGGTGATGATAAAAATATCTTTATTCAATGCCGATTTCCTCGCTGTCACTTTTGCCATGGCCGCATCGGCACGGAATTCCGATGCGCTGTAACCAATATTTTGCAGGTCATTCCGAATCGACCGAATGTCGGTGTTCCAATATGAGTTGTTGTTGGTAATCAGCGAAAAAGTTTTATCGGCAGGCACGTGCGCCAACAGATCCTCCACCGCGCGGCGCAGCAATTCCCCTTTTTTGCCTTTGGCCTGCATGCTGAAAGAGTTGTCGAGGATGATGAACATCTCATTATTTCCGCCAGCACTGTCCTTGGCTTTAAAAAAAGGTTGTGCAAATGCCAATACGATGCACGCCAGGATTAAAAGCCGCGTGGCCAACAGCAGCCACTTTTTAATCTTAGAGCTTTTACGTGTTTGCAGTGTCAATTCCCTCAGAAACCGGACATTCGTAAAATATTGCTTCTTGAATCGGCGGAATTGGAATAAGTGAACCAGAATCGGAATGACCAGAAGAAAAAGGAAGTAAAGAATTTCCGGATGTTTAAAATGCATTCTGATTTAAGTTTCTCAAAAGTACTACTTTTTCTGTTTTTAAAAGGTATTATCTCATTTAGCCTGTGAGTTGCTGTTTTTTTACCGATCTGACTACTTTTTCTTGTCGTTGCGCTTTTTGTTCTGACTGCGAAGCAGGTTCCGGTTAACAGAGCCACCGGTTTTTTTCTTTGTCTTTGAAGGGCCGCCTAAGTTAACTTTCTTGTTTTTAGCCGACTTCTCCTGAAATGCTCCTTCGCCGTCAAGCTTTGGCTTTTTAAGCAAAAATTTAATTTTCTCTTTTTCTTTTTCAGGACCGATTAACTGCGTTGAAATATGGACTTCTTCCGGAAAAGGAATTATTTCGAGCTCGCGGTTCATCAGTAATTCGACCTCGATCCTGAGTTCTTCTTCACGCGGGGTGATGAAGCTAATCGCAGTTCCCGAAGCGTCGGCGCGACCGGTTCGGCCAATCCTGTGCATATATTGCTCGGGCAGTTCAGGCATTTCAAAATTAATCACATGTGTGATTTCCGAAATATCGAGTCCGCGAGCCATAATGTCGGTGGTAATGATGCCACGCAATTCACCACCTTGAAACGATGCCATCGTATTCAGCCGGTAATTCTGCGACTTATTCGAGTGAATCACACCAAACTGACCTTCGAAAAGCGAATCAATTTTCTCATGAAGCAGGTCAGATATCCGTTTGTTATTGACGAAGACCAATACGCGAGTCATCGACTCGTCGGAGTTTAAAAGGTGTGCCAGCAGGTTTACCTTCGTATTGAAATTGGGAACATTATATCCCAACTGTTCTATATTCTCCAGCGGTGTGCCGGAGGGCGCCAAAGTAACTTCTTCGGGAAAGTCGAAAAAGTCATTCAGGACCGCATCAACTTCATCGGTCATCGTTGCTGAAAACAGGATATTCTGGCGCCGCGGTTTCATCATCGCAAGGATTGAAGTCAGTTGCGGACGAAAACCAAGATTCAGCATCTCATCAAACTCATCGATTACAAGTTTCTGCGTTTCATCGAACCTGATAACATTGTCAAGGGCGAGATCCATGACGCGGCCCGGCGTACCAACTAAAATGTCGATTCCCTGATAAACAGCTGTTTTCTGAGTGTTGATGTTGACACCTCCGTATATTGCTGCCGTGCGAACCGACATATATTTTGTGAGTTTTTCGACTTCATCGGCGACCTGAACGACCAGTTCGCGCGTTGGGACCAGGATGACGATTCGTGGGGTTTCGGTAGGAGCAAATTTATATAACTTCAGTAGTGGTAGCAGGTACGCAAGCGTTTTTCCGGTTCCTGTTTGTGCGATCCCCATCATATCGCGGCCCGACATAATCACAGGAAACGATTTTTCCTGAATCGGTGTAGGAGTTGTAAATCCTAAATCATCAATTGCTTTTTGTACCGATTTTGGAAGATTGAATTGCTCGAAAGTGGCCATTGAATAACTTTTTGGCAAAGGTACGCCAAAATGCAGCAGTGTCATAACGTGTTTTGTTTTACTGCGTGCTGCTGCCAATCAGAACTTTTCGAAAACGCCGAGTCCAAAAAGAGCAAAATCGTATTTAACCGGGTCATCCGGATCTAACAGGCGTAGCTGCTGGTCGAGTTCGGCCAAAGCTTTTGCGTCGTTTTGCTTCCGCGTCAGAAGTCCGAGCTTTCGCGCCACGTTTCCCGAATGCACATCTAAAGGACAGGATAGTGCTGATGGCGCGATTGTGCTCCACAACCCAAAGTCGACTCCACAATGGTCCCGGCGAACCATCCACCGAAGAAACATATTGATTCTTTTTGCCGATGAACCACGCGCCGGATCACCCAAATGCTTTTGCGTGCGTGGAAGATGCGGTACGTCGAAAAAAATCTTTTTAAATTGGTGAATTGCCGGCTGTAGCGAATCCTGTTGTGTATATTTAGCAAAGACGGCTTCCAGACCACGATGCGTCATATAAATATTTTGCAAAGCTTTAATAAAGGTTGAGAGATCTACCGCGTTAAAAGTTCGGTGAACAAAACCCGTAAAGCGTTCAAGGTCGGCATCAGAATGTGAGATAACGAAATCAAAAGGCGAATTATCCATCAGTTCCATCATCAGTTTCGCGTTACGGATAATCATTTTCCTGTTTCCCCACGCGATGGTTGCTGCGAGAAAGCCGGCAATTTCAATGTCTTCACGACGCGTAAACATATGCGGTATCTGAACAGGATCGGAATCGATAAACTCGGGTGTGTTGTACTGTGACGCTTTTTGATCCAGAAAATCTTTTAAATCGGTTTTTGTCATCTGCTGTATTATCGTGCGAATATACGTTGCTATTTATTCAATAGGACTAAGTTGGCGCGCGTAGAACCCATCGCCAATGTCGTCGCCGAGTTGCTGCGGAACGACCTGAAAGCGTTTCCTGAAGTATTTGATCTGTTTTTTATTAACCGATGGTAACGGACCGTCGCCGGTTCCCCAGAAGAAATAGTGATCAACGGGTGAGAAGTACTCAAAACCGCTGTCATCGATGCGCTCGAAACTAACCGATGCTTTGCTGTTAGCGTGTGGAATAACAATATTTCTAAAACTCAGTTTCGATGTGAAGGCGTTTGCGGGATTGTTTGTAAATCCGCGGAGGTCAACCGATGTAAATGTGACGGCAGCCGCAATAGAAGTTGTGATGACTAAGAATGTTGGCAGAAACCTCTTAGTGATAAGAAGTGAGCAAAACATACAGCCGAACAGCAGGACAAAATTGAGGAAAAACCGATACTGAGGCGAAGACAACGCGAGTAAAATCATCTGCGTAAGCATAATCAGATAAACAACCCACCACCCACGCCGCTTCAGTTTATAAAGAAGAAACGGTGTTAGTAAGATAATTAAAAGAATCAGCCAGTTGAATATTCCGTGCATTTTCGGGAGTTGTAGCCAAGTGTGAAATAAATCGGTAACCGACATGGCTTCGAATTCGGATGCCGATATTCTATAACCAAATAACTTTGTAATCGAATAATAAAAATCAATCACTTCGTCAGGCACTGCAAAAGTAGCTCCGGGCGACCATCGAATCGGAAACAGCGGATGACCGCTCGTTATGTAGTTTTTTAACAGGAAAATAATTAAGACTACTATCGCCGCAATTCCAACTCTGAATGCCTGTTTCCACAGCAAACGAAGGTCCTGAAGCAGTAAAACGGCGGGAAAAAACAACAACACTACTGCTGTAGGTTTAATGAATACAGCAAAAAGTGCGAGAAGTGCTGTAATAATAAATCCATCGGCTGCGCGGTGTTTGAATGCCTTCAGGAAAGAATCGGCTATGATGAATGTCAGAATATAAATAGGCAGGTCCGGCGATGGAGCGCTGACGAACTGCAATAGCAGCAGATTAGCAGCAGGCAGGAAGGCGAAGATCAGCGCGTTGTGTGATGCTGTCGTCATAAAATCTTTAATCCGATAAAAAGCGAAAAGGTTGCCAAGCATGAGGGAGAACCCGCTTAAATCATTGAATCGGTCATATAAAAAAGAAAAGCTAAATGCGCTTTGTGCAAGGTGCCACCCGCTTTGCTGACCCAGAAAAATGTGCAGGTTTGCAATGCCTTTGACGTAGCCGTGTTCATTCAGCCATTTAATTGTCTGTAGGTAATATGATTCGTTATCGAGGATAAAAGGCGCCGAAGCACTCTTGGCCAAAATTAAAATGATTACTGCAGATAACAGTAATTTGAAGGTTGCCGGCAGTGAGCCGAGGTTGTGGACTAACTTCGCGTACTCGTCGATAATCTGCTTTCGTCGAAACGCCATCAGCAGCAAATTTACTGCAAGCAAGACAGCGTGGAACTCCCAATGAAGTCGGCCGAAAAATGCCCAAAGTCCCGCTAGCAACGTCACTGAAGACAGACCGAGGAAAGTTGTCACATGAAACTCGGCGTCTCGTATTCGAAAACCCCGTTTAGTGACGTAGCCAAGGTTTACGACAGTGAAAAGTATGTATGACCAACTCAGCAGTATCAGCAGCATAGTTAAGGAATACGTCCGTCGACCATCACTAATTTCCGGTCGGCCATATTTGCAAGTTCTTCATTATGGGTGACGATGACAAACGTCTGGCCAAATTCGTCGCGAAGTTCGAAAAACAATTTGTGGAGGTTTTCAGCCGATGCCGTATCGAGATTACCTGAGGGTTCATCGGCAAAAATCACAGCCGGTTTATTTATAAGCGCCCTTGCAACGGCAACACGCTGTTGTTCGCCACCCGATAATTCATTTGGCTGATGATCGATGCGGTGTGACAGGCCCAGATATGACAGTAGTCGTTTGGCCTCCTCCTGGGTCTCATTTTTAGGTTTATTAGCAATGTATGCAGGGATACATACATTTTCTAATGCTGAAAATTCAGGTAGCAACTGGTGGAACTGGAAAATAAATCCAAGGTGGAGATTACGAAACTTTGACAAAGCGGTATCCTTTAATTCCAAAATATTTACGCCGTTTATGGTAAGTTCCGTGCCATCTTTACGGGCCGGTTTATCCAGGGTGCCCAATATTTGAAGCAGCGTGGTTTTTCCCGCCCCTGAAGCCCCGACTATCGAGACAATTTCACCTTGTTGAATGTTCAGGTCGACTCCTTTTAATACGTGAAGTTTGTCGTAGTAGCGGTGAATGTTTTTAGCTTGAATCATGGTTGGCATTTAGACAAAGAAACGAACAATTATACAATTTTTGATTACGGGTTGGCTATAATTTCGGGTTCTTTATAAAGTTACGTTAACAAATCGGCCGCTGCCCAACCATTTTTGTAAATTCGTAAGGATAACATAATTCAGATGAAGTTTATTTTCTCGATTTCGATAGCGGTTCTTGCATTATCGTGTCACATAAACCAAAAACCAACCATGGAAGCAATTAATAACGAATTCTCTAAGAATGCCCTACAAGGAAAAGAAATAGCCACTTTCGCAGGCGGATGTTTTTGGTGTACAGAGGCAGTTTTTCAGGAGCTCGACGGAGTAGATAGTGTTGTATCGGGATATATTGGAGGAAAAACCAGCAATCCGACGTACGAAGAAGTTTGTTCCGGAGAAACCGGGCATGCCGAGGCAATACAGATTATATTCGAGGCAGGCAAAATAACATATGGTGAACTGCTGGAGATTTTTTTTGCCACGCACGATCCGACAACCTTGAACCGTCAGGGAAACGATGTCGGAACGCAATACAGGAGCGAAATTTTTTACCACAGCCAGGCGCAGCATCAGGTAGCGCAGGACTATATTGAACTTTTGAATTCCGAAAATACATTCGGAAAGAAAGTAGTAACAAAATTATCTGCGGCAACCGAATTTTATCCTGCCGAGCAAAAGCACCAGGATTACTACAACCGGAATAAAACCCAATCATATTGTAGTTACGTAATCACTCCCAAACTCGAAAAAGTCCGCACGCAGTTCAGCCACAAACTCAAAAAATAATGGAATTTACTGACGCGCAACACCTGGCCAAAAACAAGACCCGGAACCTATTCTTCGGTTTGTTATTCGATTTGGTAGGAATGTTATCATATTCGGTTCCTATTCTGGCCGAACTATCCGATGTGGTCTGGGCGCCGCTATCGGCATGGCTAATGACGCGGATGTATAAAGGACAGGCAGGCCGGGTTGCCGGTGTAGTATCTTTTGTTGAAGAAATTGTTCCGTTTACCGATGTAATACCCACATTTACATTAATGTGGTTCTATACGTACGTTTTTAGTAAGCATAAAGCGTGAAATTACTTCTGCGGCAGAAGAAAACCCAGCCGCATACTTCTGAGCATCTTCTTTTCGAATTCCCAGAAAAAGTGAAACTGGCCAAATAAAAAACCAAATAATACAAGCAGCACCTGATAGCCGGGAAAAATCAAAATTATCCGCAATGGCCAGTAAAGCCACAGATTCATTGTTGTCTTTGTCCATCCGAAGAAATTCATCAGGATTTCAGCAAGTATAGCAGAGGTAGAACCTGTAATAGCGAAGACTACAAAAATAATCGATAGCTGGTAGTTCGAAGTAATACCCCAGCGTTTTTTTAATTTATCCATTAAACCGTTTTGTGCGGCAAATTTACTAAATCCGCGGCACAAATCCGCCAAGCCTGATGTTGTTTTTTATCTGGAAATAGGTAAGATAATTGAACAACATATAGTTTACCTCGTAACCATAGTCGATCGTACTTTGATAATCAATAGGCATTAAGTAGGTATTCGCCTTCGAAGGAACGCGCGCTCTGTTGTTCCATTCATTGACCCAGGTCCTGTTCCTCATTTCCATGTACTGCTGCGTATAATGACCGCGCGGTCGGGCGTTGGTCAACATCCAGCTACTGAACCCGGGGTCGATGATGATTACCTCATATTCTAGTTCATCGTTTGCGATTCGAATCGTATCGCCTACTATTCCCGTAGTATGAGTATTGGAAGGGGTTACATTTCTTTGCGTATTACATGCTATTGCAATGCAAAACATAACGAGAAGCAGTGTCACAGACTTTTTCATAAGAAATCATTTCTTATAAAGTTAGCGAAAATCCCGCTGACGAAAAATGCGATGCCCGTTTTTAACGAAAATCATACTGTCTCTGCTTTTAAGATGCCGATGATTTGCTCTGCCAGCTCCGTGCCGATGCGGTCCTGAGCCTCAAGCGTAGCAGCACCAATGTGAGGTGACAGCGAGATTTTAGGATGCATTAACACCTGTACCGACGGTGTGGGTTCATCTTCAAAAACATCGAGTCCGGCAAAGGCGACCTTTCCACGATCAAGCGCTTCGATCAAAGCTACTTCATGGACTACGCCTCCCCGCGAAGCATTGATGATACCAACATTGTCCTTCATCGCCTCTATTTCGGCTTCGCCTATCACGTACCCGTCCTGTGAGGGCACATGCAGCGTGATGAAGTCGGCATGCTTGAAAATATCAGAAACAGGTTCGGTAATAATGTCGACGTTGATGAACTGCCCGTTGTAAAAATCAACTTTTATTTCGGCGTTGCCGACATACTTGTCCGAGGCGATCACGCGCATCCCGAGCCCTAAGCCTATTTTTGCTACTGCTTTTCCAATCTTTCCAAAACCTATTATTCCCAGGGTTTTGCCGCGAAGTTCAATGCCATTCGCATACGTTTTCTTCAGGCCTTCGAAATTGTAATCGCCCTCGAGCGGCATATTACGGTTTGCATCGTGCAGGAACCTGACACCGGTAAAAAGATGTGCAAAGACTAGCTCGGCAACCGATTCAGACGACGATGCAGGTGTGTTGATCACCTTAATGCCTTTTGATCGCGCATAATCAACATCGATGTTGTCCATGCCAATACCACCACGCCCGATGATTTTCAGAGACGGACAATTGTCGATGATTTCCTGCCTGACCTTTGTCGCGCTCCGCACCAGCAATAC
>CAZLWZ010000007.1:0-16509 GCA_964563275.1 uncultured Flavobacterium sp. | reverse complement strand
ATCCACATTGTGATGAAAGTTAATTACGCAGCCTCGCATAAAATTCTTAAAGCTACCGCCCGAATTGAAAATATTGAGGATCTCTTTGAAGAGGATTCGTTACAGAACGTATATTGGACTGAGCGCGCCCTTTCCAAAGCGATGCCGAAAGCCGGAGTTAAGGTTAAGAAAATGAAATCGCGATAAAATTGCTATGACTTTTATTATCCTAAGCCTGTAACCACTATGGTCGCAGGCTTTTTTAATCTCGAAAAATATCTACCATGCCATCAGAAAAAGTTTTACAAAGCAGCAAAGTTCTAGAAGAGAAACAATGGACAGTAGCTTTCGTGGAAAGTTGCACCGCTGGCCGTATCAGCGCGGAATACGCACTTGTTCCCGGATCGGGGAAAATACTTATCGGCGGGATTGTTTGCTACGATGCTTCATTAAAGGAAACATTGCTTGATGTTCCTCATGAACTTATAGAAAAATACACACCCGAGTCGGCCGAAGTCACCGAAGCGCTTGCGAAAAATTTCTGCATTTTTTCGGGATCGGATATTTGTATAGCAGTAACGGGATTGATCGCGCCCGGTGGCAGCGAAACTCCTGAGAAACCGGTAGGGACCGTTTTCCTGAACGCTGTATTTCCGAATAAATCGGTGGCACGCCGTGTGGTTTTGAACGGCAGCCCCGAAGAAATTGTGCTTGCTGCAGTTGATGAAGCAGCATCTATCATTCTTGAAGAAGTTACGACAGATAGCTAACTGTTGCAGTAATCATGTAACCCACAGGGTAAATCCTGTAAGGAAGAAGATGCTCTTTTGGGCGAAATTTGCTTTTTGACATTCCTTCTAACAGAAAAATTATGAATAAGACCGCCCCAACCCCAGAACAAGACGTTATACGCTTTACGCCTGCCGCCACCTCGCTCGATTTTATCTACTTGCTGCGCAAATGTTATTGGAGCGAGAAGCAACTTGAAGAGTTATTGCCCGAACTCATAAAAAAAGCTACCTCCTATGAGCTGATTACTGCACTTAATGAACACTTTTCAACAACGAAAAGGCAAATCATCCGACTGATACATGTGTTCGATTCGATGCAGGAGCGCGTTACAGGCTCCAGATGTAAAACAATCGCGCAATATATTGCGGAGGCGCAGACATTAGAAGAAGCTTATCCGCTCGGCTACCCGATGGACAATGCCATTATCCTGCAATGCCAGAAGATTATGTCGCACGAGATCAGTACCCTTAAATCATTGCGGGTAGAAGCTGCAATGCATAACGAAGAGGTTTTAGCATCATATTTCAGTGCCGCAATCGAAGAGGAGAAAGCGGCACACGGTATATTAAATGAGATTGCTCTGCAGTCAATTTATTTCGATCAGGCGGTTTAGTAACGAAACACCCTAATTTAACTATAGAAAAAAGCCGCAGTAAATAAAAACTGCGGCTTTTTCGCTATCTGACTGTTGCTATTTAAATATCATCAGACGAAATCGACTGCGATTGGTCTTCATCGAGATCTATATTGTCGTCCAGTACATTTTCGTCCTGATTAAACGCATCGGCATTGCGGCTGTTCCTGGCGTCTGAATCCCATGTACCCGTATTTCCATCGGTTCCGTCTTCGATCTTATCGGAGTTTAACAGCAACGGGTCGGCTTCACTCGTATAAGTGACCCCGGGTTGCTCGTTCGCCAGGTATTTATCAGGCGGCGAGGAGTAATATCCTTCTTCTGTTCCCTTTAAATTTTCATTATTGTTAGCGAACGCATCGTCAGCTTCTTTGGACAATGACTTTTTATCGGTGGGCTGATTCTTATCTTTATTTTCCATTTAGAATAGTATTAGGCTGTTAATATTGTGGCTCTCGAGCAGGTTTTTGTTTGTTTTCAGCAGGTTCCGGATTAGCTGGCGCTTTTTTACCTGTATCCTCTTGGCACTCATTCCGGTCACTATTTCGGTTAGATTTTCAATACTTTGCTTCCTGACGGCGCTTATTTTATTCTGATTCATGATGGCGGTATTAAATTAAACAAACATGCTTATCTATAAAGTTACCGCCATCTGTAAGATAGCAGTTTATAGAATTTACAACGAAATTTACAGAATTCCCATTTAGAAACCGAACCCAAATCCGAAGAAAAGACGAGGCCCGTCCGAAGAAACAAAAAGCGACAATTTAGCGGTTAATAAATTCACGCCGTTCAGCCATACGCCACCCCCAGCCGACTGGTGCCATTTTTCGGAGCGATCATCATCGAGCCATACCCGGCCATAATCAAATCCACCAAAGAAACCGTAGCGAACAGGTGCCAGTCCGTTGCGAAGCTTACCAACATTCCAGCGAATATCAGTACTTTGAAAAAATGATTGTTTTCCCAAGAAGCGCTGTGCCCGGAAGCCACGCAGGTCGAGATCTCCTCCGACTGACGCTGCATGATAGAACTCGTAATTATCATCGAACAAAGCACGCCCTTTGAGCAGCGTCGCCAGGACCCAGTTCCTGCTTGGCGACAGCCTGTAGGTAAATCCGAGCGAACTCTCAGCATACGGAAAATTCCTGCTTCTTTCGCCAAGGTTTATCTTGTAGCCTCCCTGCAAAGCGAAGGTCATTCCCAATGTTGGATTAGATACATTGTCGAAATTTTCAAAGGAATAAGTGAAATTAAAATCAGTGAAATTTTTATAATTAAACACATCAGCATTGATGGCTTCGGGCTGTACTATAAAACGGCCGTCGGTAGCCGCGACCTTGTATCGTTCATACATTGCCTGCGCAGTGACAGACGATCCTGATTCTCCAATCCACTGCAATGAAGGGCCTGCTTCAATCGTTCGGATTTTAACGCGGTTGTAATTAAATCCGGCGTTGCCGTCGTAATTCGGAGTTTCATTGCCAAAACCGAAGAAATTTATACTGAAATTGGGACTCGTATAAAGCGCATCGACTACAAGATTCCAGTTACCGAACGCTTTCGGGAAGAGTCCGCTGTAGCGCAGCTCGTAGCCGTTGGTTGCGAAGAAATAATTTGCGGTCAGCGTGTGTTTATGTGTGAAAGGGTCCCGATTGAAATTATTGACGGTATAGTTTGCTACAGCGCCTAACTTCACGCCGTCGTCCGGATTATAACCAATCGAAGGCAAAGCGCCAAAGACATTGTAAGCCGGTTTCTGATAATTATATGAATTTAGCTGATATGAATCGGATAATGCAAGTCTTGCATCGCCGGCCTCAGAATAATCGTTGGATTGTGATTCGAAATCGTAAATAGTCACTTTCTTTCCCACCGAAACTAAATATCGATCGTGATCGGCACCACCCATCAGCCTGACGCGGATTTTTCGCGTTCCTCTACCAGTCACTTCAAAAGTGTCCTGCCCGGCTATTCCGTACAGCCACAACTCATTCGTCAATTTGCGGTCGAACGAATATTCGTTGATACCTCCGGGGGTGCTAACCCTCACACGGGTTTTCCTCCCGTCGCGTATGACTTCAAATCTGTCATTCCCATTGGTGCCAACAATAAGAACTTTTTCATTTAAAATTTTAAAGTAATCTTTGGCATAATCCTGCAGCTCCAGTTTCCGATTTATTACAAAAGATTTTATTTGATCGGCCGTCTCATCCTGTACCTCATTTGGCAACTTTTTGAAGGCTCGTTCTATCTCAGCATCGGTTAGGAAATTTTGAATCACCTGGGCCTGATCTACCCAGTCCTGTTCAGTTGCCCCGGTCAGAAAAGCGAGATCCATCGCATAGGCCTGCCTGTTAAACCAGCGACTGTTTTTAAGCGATTTCCTGAACGACTTCATATGCCGCACCGCCGGAACATTCATTGCTATGGATAAGAGTGCACCGTCGAATTTACTGAAAGCCTGCTCGCGACTGCGTGGTATAGGACGATATATGACCGATTCGTCCCGACGATACTCTCCCCACGACCACTGATCAGGATCACGGTTCCAGTCGCCTATAAGCATATCGAACAGGCGCGCCTTGATATATTCCTCCTGATCGACCATTGCGTTGCCGGTTCGCAGTGCTGCAAGCACATCTTCTGTCGAGACTATTGCGTCAGGCTTTCCAAAACGCGGCCTTTTTGCCGACGCATTCGTTGGCCGCTCCTCGATCAGGTAGAGCTCATCTCCGAACTGATCGTTGTAATTTCCTAAAGCATCCTGCTTTGGCACAAAATATAGCCGCGGATTCGTATGATTTAGGTCGATGTTGCGTGCAAGTTCAGAGACCACGAACGGTGCATACGGATAGGCAGTAGTATAAAAATCGAGAATAAATTCTTCGGTATAGGTATTCCTGAAATCGCGCTCGACAGATTGGTCCCTGAATACCACCGACTGCAGCAGCTGTGTCGCGCTTTTCCGAAGTGCGTGCATTTCAAACTCCCGCCCACTGGAATGCTGCAGGCGAAGGAATCGCGCATCATCCTTCCCTGCCGATATCGTTGGCTTAAGTCCCCCGAATAAAGTGTCGAGGCGTACCTGCCGAACCTTTACCGGGATGCTGTAATATTCGCGATAATGATTCCCCCAGAGAAACTTGTAGAAACGCCCGCGCGATGTCATATCCGGAGCGTAAATCGTCGTATCCTTAAAAGCATTGAACTTTTCCGGGTACTTATGCGGATCGGGCGTTGGCCGCTTATGTACAATCTGCTGCCGGAACAATAACTGCTCCTTTTCACCCAGTATCCCAAAATACGAGACCAACGCTGCACCATTATTATGAACTTTAAGCTCTGCATAACCGTGGTCTCCATACGAAAAGTCACGGTCGTTGATGGCTCTTGCCGCTTCCTTTTTTGAGCCTGCCCCGCTTATTATTTGTCGGACGCCCTCTTTCTCGATGTACTGCAAACTGTGATCATGTCCCGATACCACCACGATGTTTGCTTTGTCGGCTATCATCGTCCTGATACGCTGCGCCATCTGATTGTATCTTTTGTTCTGAAGATCTTCAATAAACATTCCAGAGGTCCGGCGTACAAGATTCATAACTGTGCCCAATATCGGCAGCGGAATGTTGTGTTCTACTGGAAAAAGGTGCCGAATTACCGAAAATTCCCCTCCGTGGGCGCCGTTTGACATCAACGGGTGGTGTATGGCTATGAGCGTAGTTTTGTTCTGGTTTTTCGCGATAAGGTTTTCAAGCTGATCGTACATCTGTTCGCGCGTTATGATGTCGCATTCCCTGTTGATACCCGGATGATCATCCCAATCCTCGAGGACCCACTGACTGTCAATAATTATCAACGCGGTATTGCTGTTGACCGGTATTTCGTCGATTCCACAGCCGTTTGCTGGAAAAAATGACGGTGCCTCAAGAAATTCATTGACTGCCTTGCGCTGTTCCTCGATTCCCTGCAGACCAAACTTCCAATCGTGGTTACCCGAAATAAATATTGTCCGCCCTTTAAATGTTTTCGCCGCCTGAAGCTGCAGGTTGAGTTTTCGTTCTGCCTCCATCCGTTTATTGCTGCCTTTAATCGGCATACCTCTGGGATAAATATTATCGCCCAGGAAGATCAGGGTGCTGCTGGTATCGGCTTTGCTGATCCGATGTTCCAGCTGCGTAAGAACGGTTGGATTGTCTATATCCCAGTCGCCTGCATCACCAATTAAAAAAAATGTATGGCTGATGTTGGCTTTCGTCTCAAAGTTATCAGTAATTACGGCGGGAAGCCGGCTCCCGGTCTGTGGTCTGTGGGTGGCGCACGACTGGATGATAATAATTACCATCATCAGCTTAACAAGAAAACCAAAGCGCGGCAAAATGTATCTGTGTTTCATAAAGCAACTTTACCACCGCCGGACGCGGACTGGCCTTTACCCAAAGATAGCCTTTTCCACAAGAAGTTTTGAAATAAAAAAGCCTGCTATTACAGGAATAACAGGCTTTTTAAACAAAATTACAAACACCTTAATCTTCAGCGGCTATAGCCGTATTACTTGTGAGTTCCACAGGAAGCGTGGATGCTATACCGTGGTTGTCGAGCATTGTCATATTCAGCATGTCCATTTCGGCAAGGCGACGCGATACGGCACCGTCAAATTTATTGTACGAGATATTGAGCTCACTCAACCGCATTAGTCGCTCCAGGTCGAAAGGCACGTTGCCGTCCAGGTTATTATCAAATAAACTCAATGTTTCAAGTTTGGTCAGGTTCGCAATCTCTGGGCTCAATCCGCCACTTAAATTATTGCTGTTCAGCAACAGCACCCTGAGTGTCCTTATTTGATACAGTGATAGCGGCAGTTCGCCCTCGATACGATTGTTATAAAGGGATAGCTTTTGCAAATGAGACAAATTACCTAACTCTGCCGGAATAACGCCAGCGAGTTGATTCATGTGCAACTCTATCGATCTTAGGTTTTTCAATTTGCAGGTTGTTTGGGGAATCTCGCCGGATAATTTATTGAAAGCAATGTCCAATTTTTTTAATGCGTGCAGATTTCCGATATTCTCCGGAATGCTGCCAGATAATTGATTTCTGAAAAGGTTTAAATCTTCAAGGTAGATTAACGATCCTATTTCGGGCGAAATTTCTCCTGTCAGATTATTTGCTGACAGATCCAACGCTACGACGTTGTTGTTCTTGACGGTTACCCCATGCCAGGTGGAAACGGGTTTGGTGACATCCCACGAATTAATCCAATTGGCACCATTGGAAGCATTATAAATGCTGATAAGCGCTGCTCTCTGCGCAGGCGCGACATCTTGAGCATTAATGGCAAATGCAGCAATAAACGACAAAAAAGTTAAAAATTTGCGCATCAGTAAATTCATCTAACGCCGATAAAACTACTCCTAAAAGCGGTTAAATACAAATAAAATCGACGAAGTACATAATGATAAACACAAAACCAAAATTTTTCCTACAATATGTCGCGTTACCGGCAATTTTTTGTCTTCAAAATATTTTTAAAAATTAACATATTACATCATTTATTACATTTGTCTGGTTAACTATAAACAAAAATAATATGGAGATAAATTTCTTAGCACTTCTGGTGGCGGCATTTTCAACGCTCGTCATTGGTTTTATCTGGTACAACCCAAAAGTTTTTGGGAGCATCTGGATGCGTGAAAGCGGATTGTCGGAGGAGCAATTAAAGGGCACCAATATGGCGAAGACCTTTATCATGTCGATCATTTATGCTTTTTTTATCGCATTTACTCTGCAATTCCTCGTGATCCACCAGTACGGTGCAGCCGGAATGGTTGGAGGCGACGTTACAAACGCAGGTACTTCATACACCGCTTTTATGGAAGAATATGGCGCGGCCTACCGGACTTTTAAGCACGGGATGCTTCACGGCTTTTTGTCAGGATTATTCCTGGCATTACCAATTATCGGCACCACCGCGCTTTTTGAGAGACGGAGCTGGAAGTATACCCTGGTCACCGGCGGCTTCTGGATTGTGTGCTTCACACTAATGGGAGGCATCATCTGCGCCTGGGTTTAACTTACAGTAGCAGGCCCGCATACGGAACGCGGGTCTGCCATTTATCGGATTTAAAGCCTTAATTTTGCCGGAAATTATTGTCGCTTGTCAAACAGCCTGTCTTTTAAAATTTACGAGTACATAGACCAACTCCCGGCGGAATGGGACGAAGTGTCGTCGGAAAACCTCTTCCTAACAACGGAATATCTGCGCGTATTGGAACTTTCGGCGCCAGAAAACATGACCTGTCATTACATTGGCCTTTTTGATCAGCACCGACTTTGCGGCGTCGCATTATCGCAATTTCTGGACCTGAACAATCTTACATCGTTTGGAGAACGCGAACGCTGCTTCAAAACCCTGGTAAGAAACTTTATCTTCAGGAATTTTAGTTCGCATGTTCTGTTCATCGGCAACAATATGCTTACCGGTCAAAACGCCTACTCTTTCACCAACACGATTTCCAGGGCAGATGGTTTGGGCGCACTTCTCAAAGCCAGTCAGGATTTAAAGCTGATCTTCCGAAAGAAGGGATACAAAACGCATCTGACGACATTTAAAGATTTCACTGCCGATGAGTTGCCCGATTTTCAGAAAGCCGGGTTTGGCTCCTTTTACCGCTTTACAATTCAGCCTAATATGATCTTCGATGTTCCGCCAACTTGGGACACATTCGACGATTACCTGCAATGCCTGACAAAAAAATACCGGGATCAGTACAAGCGGTCTCAGAAGCGCTCGGCGGCAGTTATAAGGCAGAAAATGAACCTGCAGGATATTGAGAAACTTCAGGATGAAATATATGATCTGTACGTTCACGTGGCACGAAATGCACCATTCAACACATTTTTTTTAGCCCGAAACCATTTTTACACTCTTAAGCAGGTTCTAAAGGACAAGTTTCTGTTCTATGGATATTTTGACGGTGAGAAATTGATTGGTTTTAATACGCTGATCAAGAACGGAGATACGCTCGACACCTATTTTTTGGGATATGACGATAGGGTGCAACGTGAGAAGATGTTGTACCTGAATATGCTTTACGACATGGTCGGCTATGCAATTAAGAAGAAATACAAAAAAATCGTATTTGCCAGGACAGCACTGGAAATTAAAAGTTCGGTTGGTGCGACACCAGTAGAAATGTATGGGTTCCTAGCTCATGAGAACCGGATCGTAAACACCAAAATCGACAGGCTTTTTAACTATCTTGAGCCAAAACCTGTGTGGCAACAGCGCTCACCATTCAGGGTTTAAGGCACTGCAACTTTCATCTGTTTCTCCAGCACACGGATATCGAGTTGCTTCACTTCGCCATAATATTCACCATCTATTTGAAAATGTACCGGAACATTCGTCAGTATCGTGGCCTTGTCGGCAGACAAAATCTCAATATCTTCAGAGGTCAGTGGCATGTTGCCGGTGATGATCATTCCCAGGAGCACAAGGTCGAGATTTTTTAATATGATTATTTCAAACTTGCCGTCGTTCATCTTGCCAAACGGATTAATGGTCACACCTGTGCCATAACGTTTGGCGTTCGCAATTACAACCATTTTTGCTTCGGCCGTTATCTTAACATCATTTACCATTATTGTGGCTATGAATGGCGCTTCCTGATCTTTTAACGTATTAAAACTTTGGATGGCGTAGCCAAGTTTGCCTCGTATGGTACTGTTTGCGTAATTTTTAATCAATTCGGCATTTAAACCGATGTCACTAAGGTGCAGGCTCTTCTGGTCATTGATGCAAATCATGTCCATCTCCATATACGGATTCTTAAACGCGATCTCCAATACTTCATTAAAATCTGTAGGAAAGTCCAGATCAACTGACAATCCGTTTGCCGAACCCGATGGCAACAACCCAAGTACAGCGTCGCGATCCTGCAGCGTTTCGGCCACCATTTTTATCGTGCCGTCGCCGCCGGCTACAAATACCCTTTCCGGTTTGTGCTCGTCAAACAATCCGGCAACAGCTTCTTCGTCATCCTCGCCTGTGGTTTCGTAGACAATTACATCACTACTCAAGGAATCGGCATAAGCTATGACCGACTCAATTAATTCCGATTTATCGATACCTCCCGCGACTGGGTTTACTACTAAAATGTACTTCTTTTTAGCTACCATGGTTGATTACTGTTGATAAATTCGTATTTTGGGTTATTCATCCAAATGTATAAAATTATATGAAGCCAATTCTAAAATTGTACAGGGGGTACGCAAACGAACAGGAGTTAATTGTGATGGGCCACGTATTCAGGCCGACCACGCGCGAAGAGTACAATTTTCAGAAAAGCAATTTCAAAAATGCTAAGTCGGTGATCAGGATGTTTCGCATAAAAACGCAGCAAAACGCCGATGTATATCTCGAGCATGAAGGGGAGAAAATCCACACCAAAACTTTAGATGATGGCTACTTTAAATTTTGCATTCCGCTGCAACGCGATATCGGTCATGGATGGATGAATTATACCGTGAGCATCAGATACCGCGACAAAGAGATTAAGGAAAAAGGAACTTATATCCGGCCACATCAGGGTAACCTCGGATTTATTTCCGATATTGATGATACATTCCTCGTATCGCACACCCGTAACGCATTTAAAAAACTGTACATCCTGCTTTTCAGAAATGTCAATGACCGGAAGATTTTTGAGGGTGTCGTTCCTCATTATCAAGCATTAAGCACTGCGGGCCGAAATAATAAAGGTGAGAACAATGCTTTTTTTTACGTGTCGAGCAGTGAATGGAACTTATACCGGTTTATTGCCGATTTCACCGCATTGCATAATTTGCCCCGGGCGGTGCTTCTTTTAAAAGACATTAAAACGAGCCTGACCGACTTTTTCCTGACGGGTCGTGGCGATCATAATCACAAGTTCGACAAAATTAAACATATCCTTGAATTTTATCCGCATCTTAAGTATACGCTTTTGGGCGATGATTCACAGCACGACCCTTTTCTATACCAGGATATCTGCAAAATTTTTCCGGTAACCGTCAAGGCGGTTTACATCAGGCAGACGGGAAAGCATCAGAAAGCAAAAGCAGCCGAAGCACTAAAGAACATTGAAAGTTTAGGTGTGGCGGTATGCTATTTCAGGAACAGCAGCGAAGCCATTGAACACTCACGAAAAATAGGGCTGATCTCCTAGCTGTTCTCAATCTCCTCCTGGACAAGTTCCCAGTCCATCAACAACTGGTCAAGTGCTTCTTTTTTCCTGGTGTACGCTTTGAAGAAATTTGCGTCTTCGATGTTCTTGTCATAGTTTGACGCAAGCATTTTATCGTCATGCTGAATGTCACGCTCGAGTTGTTTTATCTGGCTCTCGATTTTGCTGAGGCGATTTTGTAAAGCTTTGCCTTTTTTCTGATCCTCGTACGATAGCTTGTTGTTCTCTTTTGGTGACTCTTTTTTGATTACATCCCTTTTCTCGACCTCCCGCATGTTTTCGAGATTACGCTGCTCAAGGAAGTAGTTGATATCACCAAGGTATTCTTTGATCTTCTGGTCCTTAAATTCATACACAAGATTCGACATTCCCTGCAGAAAATCCCTGTCGTGCGAAACCAGCAAAAGTGTACCTTCATATTTCTGAAGCGCCGCTTTAAGCACATTCTTCGATTTTATATCGAGGTGGTTCGTGGGCTCATCCATAACCAGCACGTTGATGGGCTGAAGCAGCAGTTTGCAGAGCGCCAGTCGGTTGCGTTCACCACCTGAAAGCACCTTTACTTTCTTCTCCACGTCATCGCCACGAAAGAGAAATGATCCCAGCATATCGCGAACCTTCGAGCGGTTGGTATCTGTTGCTGCATCTTCCATGGTCTGCAGCAATGTGATCTCACCATCGAGATACTCCGCCTGATTTTGCGCAAAATAACCAATCTGCACATTATGGCCGAGCTTAATGGTACCTTCATACTCGAACTCGTTCACAATCGCCTTAATGAAAGTCGATTTTCCCTGGCCGTTTTGGCCGACAAACGCAATTTTGCTCCCGCGTTCGACCAGCAATGAAATATCTTTCAGAATTGTTTTATCGCCATAGCGTTTGGTGACATGATCGGCTTCTATGACGACTTTTCCAGGCACCTTTGATACTGGAAACGAAATATTCATAACCGAATTGTCATCTTCATCCACTTCAATGCGTTCTACTTTGTCGAGTTTTTTGATCAGCGACTGGGCCATCGAGGCCTTCGACGCCTTCGCCCTGAACTTCTCGATCAATTTTTCGGTTTCTTCGATTTTCTTCTGCTGGTTTTTCTGGGTCGCAAGCTGCTTTTCCCGAATCTCATGCCGCAGTTCAAGATACTGCGAGTAGGGTTTGTTGAAATCGTAAGCCTTCCCGAGCGAAATTTCAATGGTCCTGTTCGTCACATTGTCGAGGAACATTTTATCGTGTGAAACTATAACTACAACACCGGGATAATTGCGAAGGAAACTCTCAAGCCATATAATCGATTCTATATCGAGGTGGTTCGTTGGCTCATCGAGTAGCAGCACGTCGTTTGACTGTAATAATAATTTCGCGAGCTCGATCCTCATCCGCCATCCGCCGGAAAAGGTCTCGGTAGGATTATTAAAATCTTCCCTCTTGAATCCGAGGCCAAGCAGTATCTTTTCGGTATCGCCAACATAATTATAGCCGCCCAGTAACTCAAACCGATGGGTATAATCGGAAAGGTCCTCGATGATCTTGCTGTATTCATCGCTTTCGTAATCAGTACGGGTCACCAGCTGATGGTTTATTTCCTCCAGCTTTCGCTCGACTTCTTTGATATCTGTAAACGCCTGATATGCCTCCTCCAGAACAGTACGCCCTTGCTCAAAATCTATATCCTGGCGCAGAAAGCCTATACGGATTTCCTTTTCGGCGGCAATACTCCCCGAGTCAGGCGCGAAATCACGCGCAAGAATCTTCAGCATGGTCGATTTGCCGGCACCGTTCTTCCCTACCAGACCAACACGGTCGCCTGCACCGAGTCTGAAGGTTACTTCTTCAAATAAATAGGTTCCGCCAAATGAAACGGATAAATTGTGGATATTAAGCATTTATTGTGTTTATTAACTAAGGGGTATTCGTAAATTTGCAGAGGCTTGCAGCGAAATGTGCAGGCTGTCAATTTTTTTTGCAAATGTTAAAAAAAGGATCCAAATTATATAGCATTTTAACAGGAACTTGTCCTAAATGCCAGAATGAGACGATGTATCTTAACAGCAACCCGTATGTCATCTCCGAAACGATGAAGATGCACGAACGCTGTAGCCACTGCGGCATTAAGTACAAGATTGAGCCAAACTTTTTTTTCGGGGCGATGTACGTAAGCTATGGGTTAGGTGTAGCAGCCTGTATCTTGCTTTTCGCGATTACTTTCGCGTTCATAGGGCTTAATATCCAGACATCTTTCATCGTGATATTAGTCAGCCTACTGTTGCTGATGCCGCCAATCACACGGTTGTCGCGAAATATTTACATCAATTTCTTCATCAACTATGACCCTGCGGCCGATAAGAACCGGAAAATCTAGCAAGGTCATTTTCGGGAGCGATGGACGCTCGTCCCTCGATGAAATTCAGCAGCTGCTCAGCCATATACGGAGCAAGCATCACGCCTCGGGTTCCGAGCCCGTTTAACAGATAATAATTAGCGATTTCAGGGTGCTTGCCCATAATAGGCTTCCGGTCCATTACCGTAGGCCGGATTCCGGCATGGTGGGAGACAATCTCAAAATTACATATTAGTACCTCGCTCGCCCTTTGGATGAGCTCCTCGCGGCCCTGGGTTGTCGGTTCATTGCTTTTGTCGGTCCACTCATAGGTTGCCCCAATCTTGTAGCGATCATTGCCCAACGGCAGGATAAAGATACCGCTGTTGACAATCCGGTCGAGTTTCAGATCGGGAGCTTCTATGACAAGTAGCTCTCCTTTTGTGCCATTCAGCGGCAGATAAGAAAAAAAAGGATTGTTTTTGATACCAAAACCTTCGGCAAAAACAATGTGACGCGCTTTGATTGTTCCGTAGGTAACGCCACCCTCATCAGAAACGATATCAGAGTACGAGAATTTTTCGCCCCGATAGGCATTAATCGAATTTAAAAATCTTTTATATTCGTCGAGCAACATTCTTGTGTCAACATACCCGGTTTGCAACACTTCACCATAGCCATACGGTGAATTGAGGCCGCTATATATGTCGGCGATTAAGTTCTGTGAAAGAAAATCTGCCATCGCTGGCTTGTCCGACGCTGCGAACCATTTATTTTGATCTTCGACCGAGGCAAATCGGCGCAGTATCGGTAACGGATGATTTACGACCGTCGCCAGCCGATCCTCCACGGTTGCATAAAACGCCTGAAGTTTTTGCAATTGCAACTGCGCATGCTGAAGACCTGAAAAGCGCTTAAGGATCACGGGGTTATAAAGTCCGCCTGCCACGCCGGACGAGGTTTGTGAACCATCATCAAACACCACAACCGACTGGCCGCGTTGCAGCGCTGTCTCAGCAACTGCGATACCCGCAAGGCCACATCCCACTATGATATAATCCGTCATTGTGCAAAAATAAAAAACCCCTGCCGGATGACAAGGGTTTTATTAAGTGGTTACAAATTAGTAATTCCACATATCAGATTCGAAGTCGCGTATTTTATCCTTGACCCTTTCAGATTCCAGGAGTTGCATTTGCGCATTCTCTTTCATGTATTCTTCAATTCGACGGTCACCATAAACGTTCTCCTCTTTATAAATCACGGCGCTAAAACGGCGGGAATTAAGCAAATGATCAAACGTAATAGGCATAGCCGAGTTTCTGTCGTTGAACGCTTTATGCTCATGAAGAATGTCACGCACTGACGGGAAATACACCCAGAAAAGGTCGATCAGATCAGGATCTTCGGCACCGATTTCACGAGCTTCAGGAGCCACCGGACAAATCGCCAGCAACCTGTACTTCAACTCACCCTGACGGTTGTCGAAATACCAAAATCCTTTAATCCTGTATCCATAAACGTCCTGAGCGGTCAGTTCCTTTCTGTCGATGAACTGCTCATCCAAAACACGTTGACCTGACATGTATTCGTCATAGTAGGTGTTAATCTCATCAAGACCAGACTGAATTGTATCCACATATGTAAACGAGTTCTTCATATCCTGCAAAGTCCGTTTCGTGTTGAAATAATCATCGGCATACACTTCAGTGATCTCACCACCTTTAATACCTTTCACCAAAACGTCAAACAGTGAACGTCTGTCTTTACCGATATTAGCGGTATCAATCGGGAAATAAAGTGGAAAGTTGATACGTTCGTCCAAGTCGATAAACTCCCAAACAGTTTTACCCATCAGAATGTCCCTGTCATGAACATAGCCGTAAGCCAGCGGTTTATCGTTGTCTGAGATTAGCTGTGCGGCTGTTTTCTTTCCTATTTCGTCTGGGGTCTTCGCGTTCAGCAAATTGGCCTGTGCAAAAGAAGCAATACCTATTGCGAAAACAAAAACAACCGTTAAAAAATTTCTTGACTTCATGTTTTACTTTATATTATTCAAGTAGGTTAAACGACCAACTTAAATGTTTATTGTATCTCGTAGATAACCGGAGCGGTTTTCGGAGGAAGAATTCCTGAAACACCAACTACTCTGGTTTTAATATCTGATATAACTACCTGGTCACCACGGCCGGCGCGTGCCAAAGCTGCTTTACATTGTGCATTTACACGATCACCATTTACGATAATCGTAGGTTGTCCAGGGACTTTAAATGAAAACTGAGTTACCTGGAAGTTAAGATCGTATGCGAAGTCTTCCAACACCGCAGAAATCTGTGATACTTCAAGACGTGACTTCTGACCTTTTACAGTTCCTGTCGTACCTGCAATTGCACCGGCAGGACCAGGAATATTTTTAATACGGAAGGTTTTCTTGTCAGAGACAGTCGCACCATCAGGTAATTTTCCAGTAACGCTCACGGTAACTTCGTTTCCGGAACCTGGCGTTAGGTTGTACGCACCTGGCTTACTCGCCTTGGACAATCCCGGTGCAGATGCATTCACATTGTTATCAGATATTCCGGCAAACGAAATAGTCATTGGGTTTGGTAACCCACGGTATACAACATTCATCTTATCAGCCGAAATGTTAGCCGAATTTGGCTTAGGAACTACAACATAATTACCTTTAATAGGAAGACTGTGAATAGAATCACCTTCCTTAAACTGGAATTCACCTGTAATATCCTGCTCGCCGATGTTTCCGGCACCAAATGAAAATTCGGTCTGCCCTTCTTTCATAGCCTCAGGTCCTAATACTTTACCATTTAGTGTAACAGCATGGGCTCTAAGGTTTGGATCTTTTTTTCCAAGAATTATACGTCCTGTTACCGTCTCGCCAGCAAAAAATGCTGTTTTGTCTGTTACAACAATTGCTTCGAAAGCAGTTAGCGATGCCATCTGTTTAGCACCTTCGAGGAACATTCCGGATAGCAATTCATTCTCGGTCACCTTTATGTCATTCTGCAATTGCGTCAATTTCGTAACCGAAGCAATCACAGGGAAGCCCTGATAATTATAATGTAACCATGGCAGAGTTGTTCCTGCGCTTTTAGACTTCACAGGCTCAATGGTAAATCGCTTATCAAGTTTTTTCTTGGTTTCATCAAGCATATCGCTTCCGGCAATTTTCTGAACATTGCGGTTGTAGTTCTTAATCCGGTCAAGAAATTCCTGTCCAAGTTTCGACGGTCGGTCGCCGCTAAAGAACATTTCATCAAGTACATCTCCTTTATCCATAGCTTCATAAGGAAGATTGCCATCGGCATCTCTTTCAAACTCACTGGTAAGGTCGGTTTTGATTTTCTCAATATAAGCATCAAACTCTGCAGATACTTTACGGATCTCCTCAGCTTTTTGCTTTTTCACAAGATAGTATCCGGCCTGCTCTTCAGCTTTAGCCGATAATTGTGTAAAAAGGTTAAGGTTATTATTTTCTACCAGCTCGTTGGAATCTGCAATTTTATTGTTCAAAATTCCGAAAGCCGATAATACTTCTT
>CAZLWZ010000006.1:0-17642 GCA_964563275.1 uncultured Flavobacterium sp. | reverse complement strand
CTTAAACTAAAAAAACTTTAAACCTTAAACTAAAAAAAACTTTAAACTTTAAACCTCCTCCGCGTGAGGGATGGAAGCGGCAGCCCACGATTTTTAATCGTGGCTATAGCGCACAGCCCGACCCGAGCCTGCTGAATTATTGTATTATTGAAGTTTTGTGGCGAGGGGCACGCCCAACTAAATATCTTTAATGTAATCGTCGTAATCGCGATAGAAATCCTCAAGTGCACTCATTTTTTCGTTGAAGAAATCATAGATCTGATCCCAATATTTCCGATTGCTGACGCTTACATGATCTTTTTCTACCCAAATCCGGCTGATTGTCTTTCCGTTTTCGAGGTAGAAATCACGCTCAAATACCAAATTTTTAACAAAATCTTCTTCCAGTACTGATTTCAGCGATTCCAGTTTTTCAAAGTACGCATACCGCTTTTCGTCGCTTCGGTGCTCAATGTCTATAAGTACCTGAGCTTTTCGGTTATCGACGTAGAACTTAAATGAGAAATCCTTGATCTTGGTATCGTACAATAGCCATTTCCGCGGGAACTTTTGCGCAAATGTCACCCAGAATTCCTGCTTTAATTTTTGTGTTTCTTCCCTGCTGTACATTGGTGAGGCATTTAAAAATTTGGTCGGCTTTGTATTACAGTTTATATTTATAGCAATAGAAAAACGATTATGAAGTTTGCCGAATTTTTAACGGCTGTCCCAAAATTACTAAAAGAAACGCTGCCAGCAACCGATGCGCATCTTTTAATGGCGCCGCCAGAACGTGCCGACCTTATACGCGGTATCGATCCCTCAAGCTACAATCCGCGAAAGGCCGCCGTTCTTATGCTCATCTATCCTCGGAACGAGCAGGCACATCTGGCGCTGATACTCCGCAATTCGTACAACGGCGTGCATTCGTCACAAATTGCTTTTCCCGGAGGCAAAATAGAACCTGTTGATTCGTCGTATTGCATGGCCGCGCTTCGCGAAACACACGAAGAAATAGGCGTGCCGGCGGAACTTATCAATGTGATACGCGCGTTTACCGAGATCTTTATTCCGCCGAGCAACTTTATGGTATTTCCGTTTCTGGGCTTTAGTAACGAGGAGCTTATTTTTACGCCCGATCCCGACGAAGTCGCCGGCCTTATCGAATTTCCATTAGCCAATTTTCTGGATGAAGAAACTGTCGTAGTCAACACCATGGCGACATCCTATTCAAAATCGATCGATGTACCGACGTACAAAATCGGCGAGCATCACGTGTGGGGCGCCACAGCGATGATAATGAGCGAGTTAAAGGTGATGCTTAAAAAGGTGCTATCAGCCTAAGATTTCGTAAGTTTACGCTCAGTTTTACACATAAAATTATGGGTCTGTTTAAGAGAAATCCGTTTGGGCACATACTTTTCCTGAAAAAATGGCTGATCCGAATTTTTGGCGCAATAACGCATCGAAGATACCGCGGATTCAACGAACTTCAAATCGAAGGGTCCGAAATCATAACCACTTTACCCGAACGGGGCGTCCTGTTTATTTCCAATCACCAAACTTACTTCGCCGATGTCGTGGCCATGTTTCACGTTTTCAATGCAAGTTTAAGCGGCCGTCAGGATACGATCAAGAACATCGGTTACCTTTGGAACCCAAAACTAAATATCTACTATGTCGCCGCCAAAGAAACAATGCGCGAAGGCTTGCTACCACGGATATTATCATACGTGGGCGCAATCACGGTAGAACGCACATGGCGTGAAAAAGGAAAAGATATCAAACGCGAAGTAAACCTGAACGATACCGAAAATATCAAAACCGCACTTGAAGACGGTTGGGTGATCACTTTCCCGCAAGGCACCACAAAATCTTTTAAGCCGGTTCGCAAAGGTACCGCACATATCATAAAGCAGCATCGCCCGATTGTCGTACCGATCGTTATCGACGGTTTCCGCCGGTCATTCGATAAAAAAGGCCTTCGTCTGAAAAAGAAAGGAATCCTTCAGTCGTTTATTATAAAGGAACCAATGGAGATTGATTACGACAACGACAGCATCGAAGAAATCGTCGAAAAGGTTGAATATGCAATCGAACAACACGCGTCATTTCTAAAAGTTATTCCGGCTGACATTAAAAAGGAACAGGAAGAGCTTAACAAGGAGCGTAAATGGGACTATTAATCGGCGAGATCGATTTTCTTTAACTCCTTATAATTCACCAGTAATCGCTTTAGCAGGACTCCGTACAGCAATCGGTAGAACAGCCAGAACAAGCCTACGAACAAAGCGATGCACAAGGTGATCACCGCTATGATCAGCGCCATCAGTTTGCCGTCATGGTTAAGTTTCTCGCCAAGTGCCATCACCTGCGGATTATAATTGAACGCTATTATAAATCCCATCACCAGCGTCACAGCAATCATGATCAGATTGTACCATACATAAAACTTGACCGTTTTGCGTGTTCGGATGATATCGGCCATTAAGCGTTTCGTTGATGCTGTAGCTGAAATACGCTGATAATTGTTGTAAAACAACACAATGAAAATCAGGATGACCGCATAATTGAAGAAGTTGAACGCAGTAAAATAACCGCTCAACGGTCCATACTCGAGCTTGTTGATATAATCATCATTATTTATAAAGCTAACGCCTGTCCAGAGCAAAACCTCAAGAATACTGATAATCAATATCCATTTGACGATCGATGATGACTTCTTGCGCAGCATCGCGTAAATATCGGTATCGGTCAGTTGGGCAAACGAATTCTCGTTCTTCTTCCAGTCCTTTTTCAGTAATTCCAGTCCTTCCATAATCCTTAAGGATTTAATATTTTCTTTAATTTCCCTTTTATCCTGTTCATTTTTACACGGGCATTGACTTCCGAAATCCCTAATGTTTCCGAAATTTCCCTGTAGTCTTTCTCCTCAAGGTACATAAAAACAAGTGCCTTTTCAATGTCGTTGAGTTGATACACCGCCTGGTACATCAGCTTTATCTGCTCTTCCTCCTCGTAATTGTAATCTTCCTGCTTGATGAAGTGCCGCGCCGCATCATATTCAGATGTGGCGACCATTCGCGTGCTCTTGCGATATAAAGTGATCGCGGTGTTCAGTGCCACGCGGTAAGCCCAGGTCGAGAATTTGGAATCGCCCCTAAATTTGGGATAGGCTTTCCAGAGTTGAATCGTGATCTCCTGAAACAGATCTTTGTGCGCATCGCTTCCCGAAGTATATAACCGGCAAATTTTGTGGATGATATTCTGGTTCTCGCGAAGTTGCTGTACAAACGACTGTTCTAAAAGCTCACTCATAACGGCATTAGTACTTCAACGGGTGAATATGTTACACAGTGAGACACTCTCTTTCTTTTATTTGGCAGCAGATGCATTTTTGTTCTAATCATGCTGTGTCCCGTTTTCCGCTATATCTTTTTTTGCATTAAAATCGGTTGCAAATATCGTGATCGATCGGCAAAAAAAGGATACCGCTGCAACCGGGGCTGACAAGATATCCCGAATTTCCAATCGCACAGTAAATGTAAAAAAAATTAACATTTGCCTGCACCGAAAAAATAAACTTGCTAACTTTAAGATTTAACCTAATTCTCAACCTCAACCTCAACCTCAACCTCAACCTTATGAATATTCCGGCATCAAAATCAAAACGGATCGTAATAATTGGCGGCGGATTTGCAGGAGTCGCACTCGCCCGTAAATTGCGAAACAAAGATGTACAGATCGTTCTGCTCGATAAACACAACTACCATAATTTTCAGCCGTTGATGTATCAGGTGGCGACCGGCGGACTCGAAGCGGGTTCAATCGCATACCCGATCCGAAAAATAATCCACCATTACGATGACTGTTTCTTCCGGCTTGCCAATGTGCGCGAAATAGATACAAGGAATCAAAAAGTCATTGCCGATATTGGTGATTTACATTATGATTATCTCGTAATCGCAACCGGATCCAAAACCAATTTTTTCGGTGACAAAGAACTCGAACGCAACAGCATGGGAATGAAAACCATTTCACAATCGCTGAACATCCGTAGCCTGATCCTCGAAAACTTTGAACAGGCGGTGCTGACCAAAGATCAATGCGACCGAAATTGTCTGATGAATTTCTGCCTCGTCGGTGCCGGACCAACAGGTGTTGAACTTGCGGGCGCACTTGCCGAAATGAAAAAAGCTATTTTCCAGAAAGATTATCCCGATCTCGACATAAGCCAAATGCAGATCAACCTGATCCAAAGTGGTGACCGCATACTGAATACGATGAGCGAAAAAGCATCGGCGAATGCCGAGAAGTATTTGGTGGAATTAGGCGTCAACCTTCTAAAGAACACGCGAGTCACCGGTTACGACGGCAAGACACTCCAAACCAATACTGATATTTCGCTCGATACTGCGACTGTGATCTGGACGGCTGGTGTTCAGGGTGCGATCATTCCGGGGCTTGATGCCGAGTCATTGGTGTTGCGTGCCATGCGTATCCGGGTAAATGAATTTAACCAGGTAAAAGGATTCGATAATATTTATGCCATTGGCGATATCGCGATGCTAGAATCCGAGGAATACCCGATGGGACACCCGATGATGGCGCAACCCGCAATCCAACAGGGGAAACATCTGGGCGAGAACCTTAACCGAATGCTCGAAGGTAAAACCATGGAGCCGTTTAAGTATAAAGCCAAAGGATCGATGGCGGTAATAGGACGCAATAAAGCCGTCGCCGATTTACCGAGCATGCATTTCAGCGGCATTTTTGCCTGGTATGTATGGATGTTCGTGCATTTATTCTCAATCGTTGGTTTTAAGAACCGCTTGGTCGTGTTCCTGAACTGGGTTTATAACTATATTCGTTTTGACCGGGAAGACCGACTGATTATCCGGCCTTACAAAAAGAGGCACTTTAATACCTTTACGAGTGATGAAACTTAAATTCGTGGTCGTCGGTTTTATTAAGGAAAAATACCTCACGAGGATTATCCCGCTTCAGTAATTTCAGATGGTTATCAGCAGCTTAACCAAAGGAATTCACGGGTTTTTTTGTTTATGGCAGTTCCTTTTCCGAATAGTAATTCACGAGCAGGTTCACGAACTTACTATAACTTTCAAGCCCCTCTTCCTGCTGGTTGAATTTTAGGAAACTGTCGTAGAAAATCTTAAAGCCGGTTTCGATGAAGGTTTCGTATCGTTGCCAAAAGTGTTTGCTTTCGTCAAAATTCGCAAGGATTCCCGGGTTGACAGTTGCCAGTAATTCTTTCGCCACAGCTTCGTTTCTTATTTCCCAATTGCGCAGGCAATACCGCAAAGCCAGCGTATATCCCGAATATTGAATATATCTATCATTGTTGTGAACGGCAGCTAAAAATCCGACGAAATTTGCTTCGCTTTCGGATGCATATCCGATTTGATGCGCCATTTCGTGGCACGATGTGGCCGCAAAACTATACATCGGCAACATGTCGTTGACCTGCGCTTCGTTGGTAAACGGATTCAAATAACCGCCAAACCCCATGTATGTCAGCGGCAGACTGATAATCGATTTTTTGACGCTTGGTTTCTCGTATTTAAAGTGAGGATATTTCTCAGCAAGATTACGGTATCCATTTTCGTTGTTGATGAAAATCTGCTCCCGCGAATGAGGCACGCTTACTTTCGTTAAACTGTCGTTCGTGATAGACAGATGCAGTTCGTTTGTCTTTACAATCAGTTTCTGCGTAAACTCATATAAATCGGTATCGTTGTATTCGGTTTCGATCAACATTTTATCGGCAAGCGTTACCCGATGGTAATTCAGCGCCCATAAAAAATTAAACAGAAAATAAAATACCGAGATAAAACTCAGCATCCGCAACAAATGCCTTCGCCATAGTGTCCGCCAAGTGTTTCGCGATTTCCACAACCAACGGATCAGTAGGATAATCACAAAGAAATAAATCAAATCACCCACAGAAAACGGAATTTTACCAAGCAACATTCTTGAAAAATTACCAATATATGGGTAGAGGCCGTTACTGTAATACCGCTCCACAAAATCAGGAAAAATTCCCAATAGGTTTACGAAAACAATCTGAACGAAAAGCAGTATCGGCAGAATTACGCGTTTATTCATAATCACAGGGAATGTAGTCTGCAAATTAAAGTTTTATTTTTTTAAAAATGTACATTTGTAAAAACTACAAAAACATTATGAGCCACGAAATACGAACACTTGAGCCTACAGCACTTTGGAATAAATTCGCCGATTTGAACGCCGTTCCGCGTCCGTCAAAAGATGAACGCCGCGTGATCGATTTTATGAAAAACTTCGGAACCAATCTGGGTCTTGAGACAATAGAAGACGAAATCGGAAACGTAATCATACGAAAACCCGCCACTCCGGGAATGGAAAACCGCAAAATGATCGTCATGCAATCGCATCTTGATATGGTGCACCAGAAAAATAACGATACCGATTTCGATTTCAATTCGCAGGGAATCGATATGTATGTCGAGGGCGACTGGGTACGTGCACGTGGTACCACTTTAGGCGCCGATAACGGTCTGGGCGTTGCGACCATCATGGCAATCCTCGAATCTACCGATATTCCCCATCCGGCGCTCGAAGCGCTTTTTACAATTGATGAAGAAACCGGAATGACCGGAGCACTGAACCTTAAAGGAGGCTTGCTAAAAGGCGAAATCCTGTTAAACCTCGACACCGAAGAAGATGACGAAATCGACATTGGCTGTGCAGGAGGAATCGACGTGACGGCCAGCGGCAGCTATCCCGAAGAAGACGCACCCGAAGGTTCTGTCGGATACCGGATCACAGTCAAAGGACTGAAAGGCGGACATTCAGGAATGGATATCGATAAAGGTCTTGGCAATGCCAATAAAATAATGAATCGTCTATTGTTTGATGGGTTCGAAAATTTTGGATTGCAGATTTCGGAAATCAACGGCGGAAGCCTACGCAATGCCATTCCGCGTGAAAGTGTCGCCGATATCATCATCGCACAGATGTACAATGAGTCGTTTGAATTCGAAATGAAGCAAATCATTGATGAGATTAAAACCGAGTTTAAAACCACCGAGCCAAATCTTACGGTACTGATCGAAAAGATCGACACGCCTGCAAGTATCATGGATATTCGGGCGCAGGAAGGAATTCTACGAGCGATCTATGCGGCGCACAACGGCGTTTATAGAATGAGTGCCGATATGCCGGATCTGGTCGAAACCTCGAACAATATTGCTCGCGTAATTGTAAAGGATGGCGAAATTTCAATATTGTGTCTGACGCGTTCATCGGTTGAATCTTCAAAAATGGATTTAGCAAATGCATTGCGGTCGGCTTTTGAGCTGACAGGTTGCGAGGTGACGTTCTCAGGATCATATCCAGGCTGGACACCGAACGTGAATTCGGAAATTAAGGACGTGCTTGTCAGAATTTACGAGGAGCAAAACAATTCCATGCCACGAGTCGTGGCGTGTCATGCCGGACTTGAATGCGGAATTCTGGGAACACACTATCCGGAAATGGACATGATTTCGTTTGGCCCGACGATTCTCGGTGCACATTCACCCGATGAGCGCGCCAGCATTTCATCGGCACAGAAATACTGGAAATTTGTATTGGAAATATTAAAGAATATTCCGCTTAAAAAATAAAAAAAGGTCCAGACGGGACCTTTTTTTATAGGATAATTTATTATTAGTTCGTTTTCTTCATCGGGAATTCCTGGTAAATCTGTTCGCCGTCACGTATCCCCGAAATCACCGCTACCAGGCTGTCGGCTCTTACGCGCCTGTACGCAATTTTGTTCGGGAAGTCGTGGCGAGGGTTCTCAAACACCAGTCGGTAATTCACCGAACTCGTCAACCCAAATGAAACTGGTTTTTCGCCATTGACAGTGACAATATAATTCAATCCGCCGTTCTTTTCGGCTAGGGTAACTTTTTCGTGAAAGACAGTGTCAAGTTCGACCACTACAACCGATTCACCTGTCATAACCGAGTCGTTTTCGCGAATCCAGGTCTCGGTCATATTTCCTTCTGCTGAAAAGTTTTCCCATTTTCCAAGCATCCACTCGGCTTTTTTGCTTTCCGTATATTCTTTAATTTCCGTATTTTCCTCGGGGTTGTCTTTGCATGAAATAATTATAAAAGCCGCCGCTGTGATCATTACTAGTTTCTTCATTTTAATATCTTTAAAGTTTACTGATCCAAATGGAATATCGGCTTCAAATTTAACGAAAATACTGCAAGACCGTCAGCGTTCACTATGAACATTTTTTCGTAAATTTGCCGACCAATAAATCAGCCAAAATGTTAGACAGGTTACAGATAATAAAACAACGCTTCGACGAAATTTCGGATCTTATAATTCAACCCGATGTTATCGCCGATCAGAAGCGCTATGTTCAGTTGAACCAGGAATATAAAAACTTAAAAGCATTGGCCGAAAAGCGTGACGAATATGTTACGCTGATAGGAAATATCGACGAAGCCAAAGAAATTATTGCCGACGGCAGCGATCTCGAAATGACCGAAATGGCCAAAATGCAACTCGAAGAGGCAAACGAACGCCTGCCTGATCTTGAGGAAGAAATCAAATTCATGCTGATACCAAAAGATCCCGAAGATGCGAAAAACGTAATGGTCGAAATCCGCGCCGGAACGGGTGGCGATGAAGCCAGTATTTTTGCAGGCGACTTATTCCGTATGTATACAAAATATTGCGAAGGCCGCGGCTGGAGAACATCGGTCGTCGATATGAACGAAGGAACTTCAGGCGGATTCAAAGAGGTGATTTTCGAAGTTACAGGCGAAGATGTTTACGGAACTCTGAAATTCGAAGCTGGCGTTCACAGGGTGCAGCGCGTACCTCAAACCGAAACTCAGGGCCGGGTGCATACTTCGGCGGCGACTGTAATGGTTTTGCCCGAGGCGGAGGAATTCGACGTACAAATCGACATGAATGATGTTCGCGTCGACTTCTTTTGTTCGTCAGGACCGGGCGGACAGTCGGTTAACACCACAAAATCGGCGGTTCGGTTAACGCACGTTCCGACAGGATTGGTCGCACAATGCCAGGATCAGAAATCGCAGCATAAGAATAAAGATAAAGCATTAACGGTTCTACGTTCGCGTTTATACGAAATGGAACTGGCTAAAAAACAGGAAGAAGACGCGTCGAAACGAACTTCGCAGGTTAGCTCCGGCGATCGAAGTGCGAAGATCAGAACTTATAATTACGCACAAGGCCGCGTAACCGATCACCGGATCGGGTTGACATTATACGATCTGGGCAATATCATGAATGGCGATATCCAGAAAATCGTTGACGAACTCCAATTAGTCAACAACATGGAAAAACTCAAAGAAGCCAGCGAAGTCTTCTAAATACAAGCCTCAGTAATGGGGCTTTTTTTATGAGCTGTTCCCGCTATCCGGCTTTATCTTTTATGTTTCCCCGGCTAACGCCGCGGCACCATAAAAGGATATCGCCTCTTATCGGGGCTAGGGCACACGAACTGATATCATTTTTGTAACTTTGTTTGAAGCGTCAATTTTCAACATTACTACTATGACAACACAACAACTAACCAATAATATTCACGAAAAAAAATCATTCCTGTGTATTGGACTTGATACTGATCTGGATAAAATTCCCGAGCATTTATTAGCTTCTGAAGATCCAATTTTTGAATTCAATAAAGCAATAATCGACGCTACGCATGACCTTGCAGTAGCATTCAAACCAAATACCGCCTTTTACGAAGCGTATGGTGCCAAAGGCTGGCTCGCACTTGAAAAAACGATTCATTATATCAATCATAAACATCCTGAAATTTTTACTATCGCCGATGCGAAACGCGGTGATATCGGCAACACATCGGCGATGTACGCAAAAGCCTTTCTAAGCGATCTGGGTTTTGATTCGGTTACTGTGGCGCCATATATGGGTAAAGATTCGGTTGAGCCGTTCCTGGCCGTTAAACATAAATATACGGTTCTGCTTGCGCTAACTTCAAACAGCGGGTCATCCGACTTTCAGACGAAAGAAGTCGATAGCAATCCATTATACAAGCAGGTGATCGAAGCTTCACGTACGTGGGAAAACAGCGAAAACCTGATGTACGTCGTTGGCGCTACAAAAGCCACATATCTTGAAGAAATTCGCAAAATTGTTCCCGATAGTTTCCTGCTGATTCCGGGTGTTGGTACACAGGGCGGGAATTTGGCCGAAGTGTGCAAATACGGAATGAACTCAAATGTTGGTCTTCTGGTAAATTCTTCGCGCGAAATTCTGTATGCTTCTTCAGGTGAAGACTTTGCCGAGAAAGCGCGCGAAAAAGCCGAACTCATCCAGAAAGAAATGCTGTCATTGCTTTAACTGTGACCTTAATCGATCAAATCGGCATAAGCCATACTTTTGAAAACGCGCCCACGCGGATCGTTTCGCTCGTTCCATCGCAAACTGAGTTGCTGTTTGATCTCGGACTTGAAAAAAATATTGTGGGGATTACAAAATTCTGTGTGCACCCTTTTTATGCAAAGTCGGTTTCTGCAGTTGTGGGTGGCACCAAAAAGGTCCACTATGATAAAATAAAAGCGCTTAATCCGGATATTATAATCGCGAATAAAGAAGAAAACACGCTTGAGATCGTACAGGAGTTGCGAAAAATCTGTACAGTATGGGTAACCGATATCATCACAATTGATGATAATTTTCAAATGATTTCCGATTTCGGTAAAATCTTCAATCGCCGCACCGAAGCGCAGAAATGGATCGATAAGATTTCATTTTCGTTAAAAGATTTTAAGCACTTTACCGAACATATTCCGCAACGTAAAGCAGCTTATTTTATTTGGCGGGAACCCTACATGGTCGCCGGGTCAAATACATTTATCGACGAACTGCTGCAACTGAACAATTTTCGGAATATTTACGGTGGAGGAGATCGCTATCCCGAGGTTGAACTTAAAAAAATTCGTTTACAGGGCGATCCTGAACTCGTGCTTTTATCATCAGAACCATATCCCTTCAAGGAAGAACATGCTTTCGAGATCGGGCGGTACACTCACCACGCAAAAACAGTTTTTGTTGACGGTGAGATGTTTTCATGGTACGGCAGCCGACTGTTAAAAGCCTTCAACTATTTTAAGCGGCTACAAAACCGGATCCACACTGAATAAAAAAAGCCGATACTGTTTCAAGTACCGGCAATTTTCCTTTATAACTAACCCTAACCAAATGTGAGAAACCATTAATCTCTTGGCAAAGATATGGTACATATTCATTCTACTATGTTAAGGCTCTGTTATTTATCAGTTTACGATTAAATTTTAACGCATTAACAAGTCGTTTCCTGTTACTTGTTATCCTGCAGCGCAAATACCTTACGTAGGAGATCCGACGTGCGGGCATTGAGGTCATTGCGAATTTGTACCTCCTCAACGGCGACCATTTTAAATACTCCTTCCATTGCTTTATTGGTCACATAATCGCTGAGATCAGGATTTACATCGGCTACCAAGGGCACCTGATTGTATCTTGTGATGATGTTCGTCCAAACTTGGTCGGCGCCAACTTTAGAAAATGAATTTTTAACGATAGGATTAAATTTGGCATACAAAGCCGATGAAGTACTGTTTTGCAGATATGTAGTTGCCGAGGTTTCATTTCCCATCAGTATATTTCTTGCATCTGTGAAAGTCATTTTGGAAACGGCGTCAACAAAAATCGGCGTTGCTTCTTTAACAGCTTCCTCAGCGGCACGGTTTAGCACCTTAAGTCCTTCGTCGGCAAGGCTTGACAGACCAATACTACGAAGTGTCTGGTCGACTTTTTGAAGTTCTTCGGGAAGTAGGATTTTAACTGCTTCGTTTCGATAGAAGCCGTCTGTCGCGGTCAGTTTTGAAACCTCTTTTTGTATACCGTTATTCAGTGCTTCTTTTAATCCGGCAGCAATATCAGCATTTGACAGCGTGCCGAGCTGCGGATACTGTTGGGCTACCTGTTGGAGTTCGGCGCAGCTAAACGCAACGAAAAGTGCACAGATCCCAAGAATCTTTTTCATAACTTATTATTTTGGAGTTATTCCTCTAAATTTAATAAAAACGATTGCCGAACAAGGCAGGTGCTAAGAATTCTTTATGATTTGCTGCTGCTGAATTTACTTGTCCTGCAGCGAAAAAACACGCTTTAGCAAATCCGAACTACGCGAATCCAGGTTGTTGCGTATGTCTTTCTCTTCGACTGCAATCATAGTGAAGACTCCGTCCATAGCTTTATTGGTAACATAATCTGTAATGTCAGGGTTCACCTTGGAAACCAGCGGAAGACTATTGTATTTGCTAATTATGGTTTCCCAAACTTTATCGGCACCGACCCGTCCAATCGACTGCGAGACGATCGGACTGAATTTTAAATATAATTCTTTGCTTGTAGTGCGCTGCAGATAGTCTGTTGCTGCATCATCGGATCCCATCAGGATGTTCCTCGCATCAGTAAAGTTTATGTTTTTTATAGCACTGACAAATACAGGTGTGGCTTCTTTGACTGCGTCCTCAGCAGCACGGTTCAACGATTTAATCCCTTCATCGGCTAAATTCGCTAGTCCCGCTTTACGGAGCGTACGATCAACTTTTTGAAGTTCTTCCGGCATCAAAATCCTGACAGCGTCATTTTTATAGAATCCGTCGGGAGCAGTCAGTTTGGTGACTTGCTTTGCAATACCGTTATTCAATGCTTCTTTAAGTCCGGAAGCGATATCATTATTTCCGGCAGGTTTTGTAGTTGATAGTTTGTCTTTGGCTTTGTTGAAAATATCGTTGATCTGCGCATTTGAAACAGTCGATATAAAAAGTAACAGCAATAGTAGCTTCTTCATAAGATATAGTTTTGCGGCAAGTTAGCAAACATTGAACCGTTGAACAACTACTACTTTAATTGTGAACATTTTTTTATGAGAAAGGATTCAGGGGAACTGCTGTTTCATCTTATAATTAGCGCATTATTGGCACATAAATTTTTTTGATTTTCGTAAATTGCGGCGCATAATTAGTCACAAAATTAAAAATGGAGCAAGTAAAACCGTATATACCTGTAAATAAAGTAAGAATCGTAACTGCAGCGTCACTTTTTGACGGGCATGATGCCGCTATAAATATCATGCGTCGGATCATCCAATCGACGGGTGTCGAGGTAATTCACCTCGGGCACGACCGAAGCGTCGAAGAAGTTGTCAATACAGCAATCCAGGAAGATGCCAATGCGATAGCGATGACGTCCTATCAGGGTGGACACAATGAGTACTTTAAGTATATGTACGACCTGCTGCAGGAACGAGGTGCCGGGCATATCAAGATTTTCGGCGGCGGCGGCGGTGTTATACTGCCATCAGAAATTTCTGAGCTCCACGAATACGGCATCACGCGTATTTATTCGCCCGATGATGGAAGGTCACTTGGCCTGCAAGGAATGATTAACGACCTGGTACAGCGGTCAGACTACCCGATAGGAGAACAGCTTAACGGTGAGTTGGCGCAGCTGGAAGCAAAAGTCCCAACTGCAATTGCGCGGATTATTTCTGCTGCTGAAAATTTTCCCGATGAGGCGCGCCCGACGATGGATCAGATCCGTAAGATGAACGATGGAAGTCAGGTGCCTGTTTTAGGCATTACCGGTACCGGTGGCGCGGGAAAATCATCACTGGTGGACGAACTGGTTCGCAGGTTCTTGTCCGATTTTCCCGAGAAAACAATTGGTTTGATATCGGTCGACCCGTCAAAACGCAAAACCGGCGGAGCGCTTCTTGGCGACCGAATCCGCATGAACGCAATCAATAACCCGCGGGTTTACATGCGATCACTGGCGACAAGACAATCAAATCTTGCATTATCAAAATATGTTGCCGACGCTATTCAGGTACTGAAAGCCGCGCGATACGACCTTATTATATTAGAAACGTCCGGCATCGGACAATCAGACACCGAGATAATGGATCACTCCGATGTCTCTTTATACGTGATGACACCCGAGTTTGGGGCCGCGACGCAACTTGAAAAGATCGACATGCTTGATTTTGCCGATCTGGTCGCTATCAATAAATTTGATAAGCGCGGATCGCTCGATGCTTTGCGCGATGTCAAAAAACAATATCAGCGAAATCATCAGCTTTGGGATGCCGATCCTGATTCGCTGCCGGTGTTCGGAACGATAGCCTCGCAATTTAATGATCCGGGAATGAATACGCTGTACAAAGCGGTGATGGATAAAATATCAGAGAAGACAACATCCGATTTAAACTCCACTTTCGAGATCACGCGCGAAATGAGCGAAAAGATTTTCGTAATTCCGCCGCATCGGACGCGATATCTATCTGAAATAGCTGAAAACAACCGATCTTATGACCAAACGGCATCGGCGCAGCAACAGGTTGCCCAGAAGTTGTACGGAATTTTTAAAACTATTGAATCGGTATCAGGTACGCGTCCGAAAATAGTGCGCGCCGGTATTGAAATGAGTGCATCCGAAAATGGCGAAGCTGATCATGATCAGAAAGTTTTCCTTAACCTTTTAATGCAGCAATTCGAAAAAGTCAAGATGGACCTTGATCCATATAACTGGGAAATAATCCTGTCGTGGGACGATACGGTCACCAAATATAAAGACGCTTTTTATTCGTTTACCGTCAGAGGAAGGGAAATCAAAATCGCCACGCACACAGAATCATTATCACATACCCAAATTCCAAAGGTTGCGCTGCCGAAATACGAAGGCTGGGGAGATCTTTTAAAATGGTGCCTGCAGGAAAATGTCCCGGGGCAATTTCCTTTTACCGCCGGTCTTTATCCGTTTAAGCGCGAGGACGAGGATCCGTCCAGGATGTTTGCAGGAGAAGGCGGCCCCGAGCGCACTAATAAGCGTTTTCATTACGTAAGTGCCGGATTGCCTGCTAAACGGTTATCGACTGCATTTGACAGTGTTACCTTATATGGGAACGATCCGCACCTGAGGCCGGACATTTATGGAAAGATTGGAAACGCCGGTGTGTCGATCTGCTGTCTTGACGATGCGAAAAAACTTTATTCGGGTTTTGACCTCGTGCATCCGCTGACGTCGGTTAGTATGACCATCAATGGGCCTGCGCCAATGTTGCTCGGGTTTTTTATGAACGCTGCGATCGATCAGCAATGTGAGATCTATATTAAAGACAATAATCTTGAATCGGAGGTTCAGCAGAAAATCGAAGCGATCTATAACGACCGAGGTACGGTGCGGCCACAATATCAGGGACAGCTTCCGGAGGGAAACAATGGTTTGGGACTGATGCTGCTTGGTGTTACAGGCGATATGGTGCTTCCGGCAGACGTTTACAACGAAATTAAGGCGCGGACTTTATCGCAGGTGCGCGGCACGGTCCAGGCGGATATTTTAAAAGAAGACCAGGCGCAAAATACGTGCATTTTCTCGACTGAATTTGCACTCCGACTGATGGGCGATGTGCAACAGTATTTCATTTCGAACAACGTTCGGAATTTTTACTCGGTTTCTATATCTGGATATCATATTGCCGAAGCAGGAGCAAACCCGATTACGCAGTTGGCATTTACATTGGCCAACGGGTTTACATACGTCGAGTACTACCTGAGCCGCGGAATGAATATCAATGATTTTGGACCGAATCTTTCGTTCTTCTTCTCAAATGGCATCGATCCGGAATACGCCGTGATCGGAAGAGTAGCTCGTCGCATCTGGTCTAAAGCCCTAAAAAATAAGTACGGAGCAAACGAACGCGCGCAGATGTTGAAGTACCATATTCAGACATCGGGGCGATCGCTACACGCACAGGAAATTGACTTCAACGATATTAGAACTACGCTTCAGGCGCTGTACGCGATTTACGATAATTGTAACTCGCTGCATACGAATGCTTATGACGAGGCGATTACGACTCCGACGGAGGAATCGGTGCGCCGTGCTATGGCAATTCAGTTGATTATCAATAAGGAACTC
This sequence comes from uncultured Flavobacterium sp., assembly GCA_964563275.1. Taxonomy (GTDB): domain Bacteria; phylum Bacteroidota; class Bacteroidia; order Flavobacteriales; family Flavobacteriaceae; genus Flavobacterium. The sequence goes on along the minus strand of CAZLWZ010000006.1, from coordinate 1,640 downwards.
GGACTCGCGAAAAACGAAAATCCGATCCAGGGCGCGTTTATCATTGAAGAATTAACTGATCTTGTTGAAGATGCGGTCCTTCAGGAATTTGACCGAATTACGGAACGGGGCGGCGTACTAGGTGCGATGGAGACAATGTATCAGCGCTCGAAAATTCAGGAAGAGAGTCTGTATTATGAAACCTTAAAACATAACGGCGACTTTCCTATTATCGGCGTCAATACTTTTTTAAGTTCGAAGGGTTCGCCAACGGTAATTCCGTCGGAAGTGATTCGCGCTACAGAAGAAGAAAAGCAGTATCAGATAAACATGCTGGATCAATTGCACCAAACTCATCAGGGACGGGAAGAAGAGTTGTTGCGCGCGATCCAGGACGCTGCAATCAGCAACGAAAATATATTTGAGAGGTTGATGGAGGCTACGAAGGTTTGTTCTTTGGGTCAGATAACCAATGCTTTATTTGAAGTTGGCGGGCAGTATCGCCGAAACATGTAACCGATACATGCGGTATATTCTCTATATATGTCTTGCAATATGCGCATCAGCGTCCGCGCAGGTGACGGGTTGCACCGATCCGCAGAGTACCAACTTTAATCCGCTCGCCGTACTTAATGATGGCAGCTGTTTGTACCCGAATACCACTGTGGCACCTGTTAGCTCCGTTGTCCTGCCTGAGGTTTTGAACGAGACATCGGGACTAATTTTGTGGAACGGCCATTTGCTTACCCACAATGACGACACTGATACAACCGTGTATGCCTTGTCGCAGGAGGGATACACTATTGCTGCGGAATATTCAATTTCCGATCAGACAAATATTGACTGGGAAGAAATCGCTCAGGATGAGGATTATATCTATATCGGTGATTTCGGAAATAATGCGACCGGAAATAGGACTAACCTGCAGATCTTACGTATCCCTAAAATTAGTCTTGAACAACAGCCGGTAGTCGAAACGATTTCATTTGCTTATCAGGACCAGACGACGCCCGTGCCAACCGGCGCGAATACGACCGAGTATGACTGTGAGGCATTTATCGTGACAGCCAGTCATATTTATTTGTTCACGAAGCAATGGACATCACAGCAGACTACTGTTTATCAACTGCCAAAAATTCCCGGTTCTCATGTAGCTATTCCGACAGCCTCTTGGAATGTTGAAGGTTTAATAACCGGAGCGACTTACCTTGAAGATAAAAATCTTATTGCATTGGCGGGATATTCGTCACTACTGAAGCCTTTCATTTATCTTTTGTACGATTATGAAGGTGACAACTTTTTTTCAGGAAACAAAAGAAAAATTGTTTTACCGTTACAGTTTCATCAGGTTGAAGGCATTACAACAAGCGATGGACTAGTTTACTATTTATCCAATGAACGTTTTTCAGCACCCTTTATCAATATACCACCGCGCCTGCACGTTGTGGATTTAACTGCTATACTTAGCGGGTATATCGAGTCATTGCAGATAGCTGAAAACACGCCTTCGGACAAACGTCATTTCGTTCTAAGCCTGGATCGTGAAAGGAGGGAACTTACCATAATAAGTGAGCCACTACATGTGGGATCTCTGTATATACTTTACGACCAGAATGGCCGGAACGTGTTGAGTGGCACCGTTTCGGGGCAGGAGACAATCA
>CAZLWZ010000005.1:3570-18475 GCA_964563275.1 uncultured Flavobacterium sp. | reverse complement strand
GACGATATTCAACCCGGTTCCACATATCGGAAGTCGATTTTGGCTGGTCGTTGTAAATTTCGGTCATGAACTGTACGTTGTACCGAAGGAAATCGATTAGCTCACAAGCGGCATCGATCTCGGCCTGATAGATAGTTTTTGACTGGCCGATCATTGTCGCCGCATTGATACGGGCGCGGTATGGACCGGCGATCAGTTCGGCAGCTTTAAGAAAAATAGCGGCGCGGTGTTCCCACGGTAAATCGGCCCACGCTTTTCTGGCTTCGAGCGCCGTGGAAATCGCTTTTTCAACGTGTGATTTTTCGCACGTATGGTAATGCCCCACAACATGTTTGTGATCGTGTGGTGCCGATATGTCTTTTGTTTTTCCGGTTCTGATTTCTTCTCCTCCGATATAAAGCGGGATATCTACTTTTGAATTCCACATTTCTTTGTAGGTGGCAAGCACAGCAGCTTTTTCGGGTGAATTTGGTGCGTATGATTTTACGGGTTCGTTCACCGCATTCGGGACGTGAAATATTCCTTTTGGCATGAGATAATTTTTATGAATGAGACAATCCGTTGGTACCGAACAACAAGTTTTGAACGGCAAATGCAAAAGTACGAATGTTGAATTGAAATACAGCCAATAAAAACCAAAAGCATCCGGCAGAAAATAGCATAGCCCCGATAGAAGTGAAAGCCATTTTGCAGGCGGGGCTATTATTTGCCGCGGTAAAAAAGCGACCTGAGAAGCTATTTTTATCGCCAGCAAATAAAGCCCTGGCAAAAAATGCTTAAACGGATAGCGGGAATGGCTGTTAATTCAGCGCAAAAGGAGCACTCAAACGGAAAGTAGGCACGATGACGCGAAAATTACGTGTTGAGGTAAAATTGATCATGTTGAAATAGCCTCTCATCGCTCCGAATGGCGAGGACAGCAGGCATCCCGAATTATATTTGTGCGATTCGCCGGGTTTCAGTACCGGCTTCTTGCCAATGACACCTTCGCCATCGACAACTTCGAGATCGTTTAACGAATCGAAAATTTCCCAATGGCGGGAAGTTAGCTGAACCGAGTCCTTGCTGTGGTTTTCGATGGTTATTTCGTAGCTGAACGCGAAATGGATCTTGTAGTTCTTGAAGTACGTGCCCTCAAAACTTGTCAAAACTGAAATTTTTATTCCGCGTGTTATTTGTGTAACCATGGTGGATTAATCTGGTAAGCGCCTCAAATTTACAAATTTTAGCTATTGAAGCCTATCAGAGGGTATAAAATTTTACGCCTTAATTAGTTATGTCGATTGATGTCGCGACGCCTTTGCCAATCACGCGGTCGTAGCGTTGGTTGTTTTCCCGATAATAAACGAGCGCGAAATAATTATTTTCGGTTTGGGAGAAGTTACCGTCGATGGCATTCTCATGGTCAATACCCGATCTGTCGGCGACTACATACTGATAATTTACAAACCCCTGCTTGATCATTATTGCCTTTTGATAGCGGGCCGTTGCCGCGTCGTATTCCATTTTGTTTTCGTCATTCATCGCGTAATTATTGAACATCCCGTTAACGTAGATGTTCTTGTTAGCATAAAACTCCGGGGCTGAAAGCGTGAAGTACACCCACGCGTAATCGGCTTCAACCTCACTGTTTTCGGCGTTGATGTTCACCACGACAAAATTTCCGTTGATGTCGGGAAAAAAGGTGTATCCGCTGTTTGCCCGCGCCTCGTTGGTGTACAGATGCGAATTATAGACATCGCCATTCGAGTCGACCCGTGCCACATTATTGTTTGCCGCGCGTATATCTTTGTTTTCAAAAAAGTGGAATTCGTTTCCTGCCCAGAACTGGGTTTCTTTATCGTATTTGTAGATCAGGTCGTTCCCGATGGTATATTGCGGCTTTATATTCATAATGGCGTTGTCGAACCGGCCGTTCTGCAACAGCATGACCTGAACATTGCGCAGCGGGTTTTGAAAAAGGATGTTGGGCGACTTGATCGCGAAATCGAGGTTGTGTTTTTGATTGATCACATCCATTGTGCGCGGCCGCTTGACCTGCATTGGCACCGAAACCAGATCCTCATATAAGACAAATTTACGCGAGAAGACGACATCGCGATTTTCGTCGAGAATTTTAATAATGTAGTTTCCGCTCACGCGAAGTTGTGTTTGCCTGTTTGGCAGTGGTAACACGTAATGCGAATAAATCTGTAACGTATTGAACGAGTTGTTGTAGTTTTGAATCCTGACGTTATCAAATCCTTGCAAGTATTCGCTTTTTACCAACTGTGACGGCCTCCAGTCGTAGTCGCAGTGCTGAATTTCATAGTAGTAATTGGCTTCGTTTCCAAACAGGTCGTCGAACTGGATCTGGAAAGAATCATTCATTGCAAAAACAGGAACCGCATTGACTCCGTTCTGAACAAATGAAATTGTTTTAATGTTGTAAGGAGGGGCGACTTCGTTCGGTACTTGGGCCGAGGCAATGGAAAGCGACAGGATAAGGGTCAGGATCAGGGTCAGTTTTTGCATGTGCAGAATTTGAAAAATGTAAATATAGCAAAATTGCGCAAACACAAACTGTGCCGACGAAGCTATATGGAACAGGTGTAGGCGGGTTTATTTGTAGCACACGGGAATAATTTCGCCGACGGCAAGACAATATTTCTGGACCTGCTCCGGGGAAAGCTTCCGTGTATAATCTTGTTCGATGACTGTGAACCCAGCCGATCGTAGCTTGTCAAAGTAATCACGGCCATAAATCCTGACATGGTCATATTGGCCAAAAATACGTGCGCGTTCTTTTTTGTCGGTGATAGTATTGTCTTCGAAAGTATGTTCGCGCGACAGATCCTGCGGAATTTGAAAAACTCCGAAGCCGCCGGGCTTTAGCACACGGTAAAGTTCGTGCATTGCCTTGGTGTCATCCGGGATGTGTTCGAGCACGTGGTTGCACAAGATGACATCATAGCTATCATCTTCGAACGGAAGGTTGCATATGTCAGCCTTCACATCAGCCAAAGGCGAATTGAGGTCGGTCGTAGTATAATCGAGATTTTTAAGATTTTTGAATCTTTTGTAAAACGCTTGTTCAGGTGCGAAATGCAACACTTTTAGCGGTGCCGAAAAAAAATCAGTCTCGTTCTTAAGATATAACCACAGCAATCGGTGCCGTTCCAGTGAAAGCGTTCCTGGCGCCAGGACGTTGTTTCGTTGCTTACCGTACCCGTAGGGAAGAAACATGCTGAAAGACTTGTTGTCAATAGGATCGGTAAAACGGTTGCCTTTCAAAGCAGCTGCCAATATTGGTCTTACCAGATAACTAAGTCGTATTAGCAACGGGCGCGGAACAGTATTCAGTATGAATTTGAAGATTTTTTTCATTTGGTTTACACCCGAAATGGTGTAGCACGGAAGCTGTCTTCTTCATCGCTTTCGATTCCGAGCGCTTTATAGATGTATGCAAACGTTGAAAGGAGTTCCGGTTTTCCATTAACGAGAGCAACGTTATGTTCAAAATGTGCACTTGGCTTACCATCGGCGGTCACTATTGTCCAGCCGTCTTTCAGATGCTTGACATTACGAACTCCCATGTTAATCATTGGTTCGATTGCGATGACCATTCCTTCGACGAACAATTTTCCTCGACCGCGTTTTCCGAAATTTGGAATTTCAGGATCTTCGTGCATTTTTCTGCCGAGTCCGTGGCCAACGAGATCGCGCACGACGCCGTAACCTTCGGCTTCGGTATATGTCTGGATCGCATTGCTCAGGTCGCCAACGCGATTTCCTGCTCGAAACTGATTGATGCCAACGTACAACGATTCTTTGGTGATCCGCAACAGTTTTTTAATTTCGGGATCCACGTCACCGATTTCAAATGTGTAGGCATGGTCGCCATAGAATTCATTTTTTAAAGCGCCACAATCAACCGAAACGATATCGCCTTCTTCGATGGGACGATTTGTCGGGAGCCCGTGTACTACCTGCTCATTTACGCTTGTCAGCAGTGTCGACGGACAGCCGTAAAGTCCCAGGAATCCGGGCACAGCACCATGGTCGCGAATAAATGTTTCGGCTAGTTTGTCGAGTTGGAGCGTAGTGACGCCCGGCTTTATTTCGGAAGCGATCATCCCCAATGTTTGGGAAACGATCAAGGCACTCTCGCGCATCAGTTCAATCTCTTCGCGTGTCTTCTGGATAATCATCTTGTGAATTTTACAGCCGCAAAAGTACGATTTTCTGCGGTAATCGGGTTGTTGTTACAGAAGTGAGTGTCTCGTCATGGTTTCCGGTTTTTCGATGCCCATCAGTTCCAGGATTGTGGGGGCTATGTCAGCCAGAATCCCGTCGTGAATTTGCTGCCGGTCAGGGTCAACTAGTATTATCGGCACCGGATTCGTTGTATGGGCGGTGTTCGGGCTGCCGTCCGGGTTTATCATGGTTTCACAATTACCGTGATCGGCGATGACAAGCGTAGTATAGCCATTGCTTACTGCCGTTTCGATTACTTTTTGCGCGCATTTATCGACTGCCTCGCATGCGCGGATCGCAGCGTCCATATCGCCTGTATGGCCTACCATATCGCCGTTCGCAAAATTCAGGCATACTAAATCTGCTTCGCCTTTTTGCAGTTCAGGGACGAGTGCATCGGCAAGTTCGAAGGCGCTCATTTCAGGTTTCAGGTCGTACGTCGCTACTTTTGGCGAGTCGCGCATAATTCTGCTTTCACCGTCGAACGGCAGCTCGCGACCACCGGAAAAGAAGAAAGTCACGTGTGGGTATTTCTCGGTTTCCGCAATCCGGATCTGTTTTTTGTGATTTTTCTCAAGTACTTCGCCCAGAGTTTCCTGAAGATTATCTTTCTCGTAAATCACATTTATGTCCTGGAATGTATCATCATATCGCGTCATTGTAAGATAATACAGCTCAAGTTTCTGCATATCGAATTCCCGAATATCGGTCTGGCATAATGCCGCTGTTAACTGCCGGCCGCGATCAGTCCGGAAATTAAAATATATGACAACATCGCCCTCGGATATTGTAGCAACCGGGTGTTGGTGTTGATCTACCACCAGAATCGGTTCTATAAATTCATCGGTAATACCATTATTGTAGCTATCATGGATCGCATTCAAGGCATTTTCGGTGCGTGTTCCGTGGCCACGGACTAACAAGTCGTACGCGCGCTTTATCCGTTCCCATCGGTAGTCGCGATCCATCGCATAATATCGGCCGATGACAGAAGCCAGCTTTGCGGGAGTATTTCTGATGAAATTTTCGATATCGCTCAGGAAAAAAGATCCTGATTTTGGATCTACGTCGCGTCCGTCGGTAAAGGCATGGACAAATTGCTTCTGCAACCCGTATTCAGTTGCGGCGGTAATCAGCCCTTTGAGATGCTCTATATGGGAGTGCACACCGCCATCGGATAAAAGTCCGAGGAAGTGCACATTTTTATTGTTTTCCTTAGCATATTTAAATGCTGCGACAAGTTCTTTCTCCTGGTTTATCGATTTATCTGCAACTGCGAGATTTATCCGCGCGAGATCTTGATAAATTATTCTTCCCGCGCCGAGGTTCATGTGACCGACTTCAGAATTACCCATTTGTCCCTCAGGAAGTCCGACGTTCAGTCCGTCAGTGCGAAGCTGCGCGTTTGGGTATTTTCGGTATAAACTATTAATGAAAGGGATGTTCGCGTTGTCGATAGCCGAGACTTTTGGATCGGGAGATTTACCCCATCCGTCAAGGATCATTAAAATGACTTTGTTGTTCATGAGCACGATTTTGGCAAAGATAGCGGATTCGGCGTGATGCAAAAATCGATAATCTTACGATTTTTTCTTTAAGGAATTATAATCGATGAAATAGCGTACGCTGAAGGATAAAACCGAATTTAGGTTGTTGCTGAACAATTTGTCGAGATTGTTTCTGTATCCGCCGTCAACCGTATCCCGGTAGTCCATGGCATTGTTGCGATACAATATTGAAACCTGGCTTGCCGGTGCGAACCACCATGAATAGGAAAGGTCGAAATTCCACAAATTCAGGTTTTGGTCATAAGAACTCACCTCGTCGGGCGTGGCTGATAAAAAATCGAGATAGCCTTGCTGATTCAGCGAAAATAAGCGTTGGTTATGGGAGTATGACCAGTAATGGCGGGCGGTCAAATTAATGGTCATCTTATTATTGATTGAATACCTGCCGGAAAATTCGTTGCTGATGGTTTCACGATTGCGCTCGGCATAGATGATATCTTGCTGATCAAAACCCACAAAGCCCTGATCTTTGAATTCGGTGTAGTAATCAAGTTTGTAAATCAGCAGAATTTTGTCGCTTATCCGATATCTCGGGCTGACAATACCCCCGTATCCATAACGTTCCTCTTCACTGGTGACATGCATCGAAGGATTTAAGTCTATCGCAAATGCCCTATTGTAATTTGACGAAAAAGAAAACCATGCAGCTAAACTCTCAGGATTATAGGAGAACCGTCCCGTAGTTCGCGGCTGATAAAAATCGAATGTCTTTACAGGCCTGTACTCAAATCCCAATTGGAGCCAATCATTTTTGCGGGTATTCCCCATGGTATTGATGCTGATGTAGTAGTCCTGAAGTTTCCCCGTTGTGTTTTGAATTTCAGCACTTGTGGTAACTTCGGCGCGAAATGTATTGAAAAGTTTCGTTGGATTCAGGATTCGGTAACTGTAGTTGACATAAGCATTGTGATAATTTGTCTGGAAGATGATCCCCATATCATTGATGTCATAATCGGCCGAAATATATTTGCCAAACACGTCGAAGCGGTGGCGACCACTCGTTTTGATCAGGTTCAACGCAGTTTTAAATCCGCTGTAATCCTGTGTGGTGTTGATGTAGCTGTATTTAAAATCCCCGGCTAATTTGTATGTATTTTCTTTTGTGTTCAGATCCCAAGCAATTGCCGATACGTTTGCGTCGCGAAATCCGCCGTCACGAAGCACGTTTGAATTTGCAAAAGACACCGATGAATTTTGGTTAAACCGTTGATCTAAAACGATCAGATTATAATTGACCAATGGCTCAACGACCACCCGCCGCACCTGATCCAAATCGGTATTCCGCACGCTGGCGAATGTCCGCTCGGTAACTGCGTTCAGAAACCCGACGCCTAATCCATTGTTCGTCCGGCCCGAGATTTTGATCGCGTTTATCAAATCGACAGTTGCCGGAAAAGTTGTGACGATCTCGTTTGGTGATGTTTCGGGATATGTTGAAGGCTCGGCACCGATTCGGCGTGAATAAAGCAGGCTTCCTTTATTGAAGATATCGGTTCCTTCGGTAAAGAACGGCCGGTTTTCATTAAACTGCTGTTCGTATGGTGTCAGATTCAGGATTACGTTATCGAAGCGCGTCTGGCCGAAGTCCGGAATCAGAATGGCATCGAGCGTAAAAGAATCGTTGATGCCGTACTTGATGTCCATTCCGGCTTTAAAAGTATGTTCGGTAGCTCCGGTTTCTGTATGATTGTAGTAATAAGAAGAGTATGGGATCAGGAACAGGCGAGTGGGCGTTTCAATATTCTGTATGCCTGTTAACTCTCCGGTCTGAGGCAGCTTAGCGGCAATGTTTGCATCGACATGGTTCCAGGTGTATTTTTGGCGGTCGCGCCGAATTTCGCGGTAGAAATTCACTCCCCATGTCTGAATGTCTTCGTTTGAAAATCGCAGCGCCGCGTACGGAATTTTCATCTCGACCACCCAGCCGAAATCGGTCACACGTGCTTCGCTGTCCCAGATCGCGTTCCAGCTGTAATCTTCGCCCTGTTCAGTGGCAAGGCAATCCATCTGTACCCCGGCGGCGCTGACAAAAAAGCGAAAATCCTGTTGTCCATCGTTATATCCGTTAATGAAAATTCCGAAATGTTCCGCGGTGCCGAAATTGTCACGATCGGTTATTTCTTTTAAAATTTTGTCAGGTTCATTGTCATATAGCAGTGCGCTGACATAAATGGCATTATTATCGTAGAGAATGCGTACCTCGGTACGCTTGTCTTCGCTGAGCAATTTACCGTTATCGGGCTCAAACATCACGAAGCCTGTTGCTACGGGAGCCGATTTCCACACGGCTTCCTGTAATTGTCCATCAATTGAAATACTTTCAGTGGCGAAAATAGCTTCAAGCGTTTTTTTCTGTCCTAAAGCAGTAGTACTTAAAAATAGCGCAATGAGAGGTAATACAAAGCGAAAATGTGCCATTTAAAGATGTGGTTGCGTCGGGCAAAATTAACTATTATATTGACTGTCACAATTAAAACATAATAAAAATGGATAATTTACGTTTCCAAGGTGATGTTCAATTAATTTAAGAAAGAGTTAGGATCAAAACTCGTTATATGTTGCAGTTTGTCGATAAAAGTCGGCTCCTAAACGATAATGTTTTCTTAAAGCCATTGATAATCAGTATCTAAAGCTTACTTTTGTAATCCCTCAAATCTCTATAAATCTTTAATCTTTTTTTATGATATACAAAATTCTGCCCCTGCTGTTGTTTTTTACTGTTAGCATCCCTACCACTGTTCCTGTTGCTACTGAACCGGAATTACTGGCAGCTAATACAGCAATTTCAATTGAGGAAGAAGTTGAGAATGTTTACAATAAACTACAGCCGCAAAATTTCGCTTTGCCACAACTGGAAAGTTTCTCAAGAGCACTGATCGGTTTTTACGACTTAAAGAAAAAAGGTATTGTTACCAAAGATATTCTGACGCTGGTAGATTTCAGCCTTTCCTCAAATACCAAACGCCTTTGGGTGATTGATCTTTCAACCAATAAAATTCTGTATAATTCCTTAGTGGCACATGGCCGCAATACAGGGAACGAATTCGCCAAGAATTTTTCAAACAGAGCGGAATCTTACCAAAGCAGTTTGGGTTTTTACGCAACAGGAGAAATCTATACTGGAAAACATGGCAAATCATTGCGTCTGGACGGACTTGAAAAAGGTGTTAACGATAATGCCCGAAGCAGAGCAGTTGTTATGCATGGCGCTGATTATGTTTCGGAAAGCTTCATTAAAAACAACAGCCGGCTTGGCCGTAGCTTGGGATGTCCTGCGCTTCCACGTGAGTTAACAAGCGAAATTATTGACCTTATAAAAGATAAATCTTGTTTGTACATATATCATCCGTCGGTTGCGGCAAAATCAAATGCAAGGCATACGTCGTAAAATCTTCGAAACTAGAGAATAATGGCTATAAGACGTCTGTTTTATAGCCATTTTTATTTTAATCCTTTTACATAATGTATCGGATCCCATTGTCGACGAAATACAAAGGCCTCACCACTACTTCGATTTAAGTTGATGATTTTCAGTATCAATTATAAATATTATAGGGAAGTCAATCTTATGCTGGCACTAAAACTTTCTAACTTTCTATTTTTTTGGTGAAAAAAAGTTTGCACGCAACAGAAGTTATTATTTATATTTGCACCACAAATGCGGAAGTAGCTCAGTTGGTAGAGCTCCAGCCTTCCAAGCTGGTTGTCGCGAGTTCGAGCCTCGTCTTCCGCTCAAAGTCCCGAAGTAGTTCGGGACTTTTTTTATGCGTTAAATTTTGTGAGACAGATTCGTGCCCGGCGGCAGTTCCACGGGGTCAGTATTTTGCAGAAATAATCTTGCGTGTAGATCGCCTTTTAGTATGATGTCCTCGCCGTTCACAGCCAACCAACTGCCTTCCCGAAGCCCGACCACCGGTTTATCATTAAATATATGAAACTCCTTGATCCTGGTTTCACGTGTCTCGCCCATGTGCCCGGCGGGACCGTCTGAATCAATGTAATGCGGGTTAATGTTAAAAGGCACCAATCCCAGAGTGGCAAAATCAGGCGGATGAATGATGGGCATGTCGTTGGTCGTTTTCATTGAAACTCCTGTTATATTACTGCCTGCGCTGGTACCTAAATACGGTGTTCCATTAACAACCACCTTTGCAAGTGACTTCATCAGGTTGTACTTGTACAGTTGCGACACCAGTAGGAAGGTGTTGCCACCGCCGGTAAAGATCCCTTGTGCATTAACCAGTGCAGCTTCTGGATCTGAAAATTCATGCAGACCTTTCACCGCAATTCCGATTTCCGAGAAAGCGTCCGCAACTTTTGCAGTATACTCATTATGTGATATCCCGCCCGGTCGAGCAAACGGTATAAATATGATTTCGCTGCAGTGGCCAAAGAAATGTTTCAGTTCCGGCAGCAAATACTCCAAATATGAGCCCCCGTCTAAGGTCGATGTACTGGCAACTAGTATTTTCTTCATTTATCTTATATCTACCGTCAAAAGTACGATTTCTAATCGATTCCATTTTCTTAACACAAAATTAGCAGCCCGTTAGCAAATAATTTTGATCCGCAACCGATACTTTTACTTCCGATGACATAATCGCTGATAATAATACGATTTGCTAAAGACAGTTTTTATATTGGTTCCTGCCTTATTCGCGTTTAATTCACATGCGCAGCAGAGGCAACTACATGCACGTGTTGATGCCGGTCAGGAATCTGTAAGTGGTTTAAACGTAGTAAATCTTGTTACGGAATCCATTACAAGTACCGCCGATGACGGAACGTTCTCTATTATGGCGAGTGCCGGCGACCTGCTCGTAATCACAGCGGTGCATCTTGAAGTGTACCGTCACCTCGTTGAAGCATCCGACTTTAATGCTACCGTCCACATAGAGATGATACCCAAAGTCACAACTCTTGACGAAGCAATCGTAAACAAGTACAGCCACATCAACGCCGAGTCACTCGGGATTATCCCGAAAGGGCAGCGTAAATACACACCGGCTGAACGAAGATTACAAACCGCTGGCGACTTTAAGCCGATCCATCTTATAAATATTTTGGGAGGATCGTTGCCGGTAGATCCTATTATTAATGCAATCACGGGCCGAACCGCCATGTTGAAAAAAGAGCTTGAAGTAGAGACGAAGGAACGCCTGCTCGCCCATATGGAGGTCATGAACCAGGAGTATTTCACGGAAACGCTCGGAATACCAGCCGATTACGTCGACGCGTTTCGATACTATGCAGTGGAGGACCAGATTCTTCGAGAGGCGGTAAAGGCGAATAATAGGACTGCTGCCGAGTTCAGATTGGCAGAACTGGCGACAAACTATAAAAATATTCTAACAAGTGAAAATTAAACTACTGCTGCCGCTGCTGTTCTTGCTGTTCGACGCATACGGACAGGAGTCCGATGACCGGGTTTTATATGGCAGAGTTGTAGCTGGCGGCGTCGCCATTGCCGAAGTAGATGTAGTAAATCTGGTTAATGAGAAGGCCGTGCGCAGCAATCATAACGGCGAATTTAGAATTCTTGCCAAACCCGATGATTTACTTGTAATCTCAGGAAAAGATTTTGAATACATGCGCCTTTCGGTTAGTGAATCGGATTATGCAGAACAACCACTGGTCATCAACCTGATCCCAAAAGCCATTGAACTAGAGGAGACGGTCGTGAACGCCCACGCTCATATAAATGCTGTCGATCTTGGTATTTTGCAATCGGCACCAAAAGTATATACTCCGGCCGAAAGGAAGCTTTACGCTGCAGAATCGGGCCCACTTGACGCTGTTTTAAACATGATGTCCGGCCGTACCGAGATGCGCCGCAAAGAGGTTCAGGTCGAGAAGAAGGAAATGCTTCTTGAGAGACTCAAAGTGCTATTTGAGGATGAGTCGTATTTTTCCAAACATCTGAGCATCCCTGCCGACAGGATCGAGGCATTTCTTTATTTTGCAGTTGAAGACGCCACTCTTGCGAGCGCTGTTTCACAAAAGAATAAGGATCTTGTAAGCTTTAACCTCGGGCGCTTGGCAGCGGAGTTTCTAAAACGTGGTGCCAATGAAGATTAAATTGCGTCTGATGTTATTCATTGTTTCTATCGGATAACGTATTGACAAGCGACTTCAGCTATTTTTTCGTGATCACGGTATCGGCGCGCGATTCGCATCAACTAATTGCGGTCGACTTTCTGAAAAAGATGGCGGATGAGTTTCGCAGATTAAAGTAGGAATTCAGTACATTTGAAGCCAATGAAATTTATCACAAAAATAATTGTTCTGGCGGCTGTCGCCGTTTTGCTTGTCGGGTTTTCGGCCCATAAGTTTTATGTTGGCATTTATCAGGTGAACTATGTGGCCGAAAAAAAAATGCTGCAGATCACCACCCGCATATTTCTTGATGATTTTAATGAAGCGCTCCAGATAAAATACAACCAGCCTATGCGAATCGGGGAAAGTGACGAGTCGGAGCAGGACATTGCACTAATGCAAAAGTACATACGCGAAAAGATGCTGCTTCGGGCAAACGGGAAGAACTTAGAAATGGAATACATGAGCAAAGAGATCGAGGATAATGTACTGATTTGCTATTTCAGGGTAAAGGGTATTTCAAAGGTCAAGCACTTCGAGGTGCAAAACAAGATACTGCTCGACTATGTAACGGAACAGCAAAACATCATACAAACCAACATCAACGGCAAGCGGCAGAGCTTGCTTCTTTCGTCTTCGAAGGTATCCGCAGCGGTACAGTACTAGACATTTCGTAAAAAGTTCTATATTTATACCAAAGTCGATTTAATTGATATGAAAAGAATAAATTCCCTTCTACTTATTTTTTGTGCATTTGCAGCAATGGCGCAGGAAGCTCCTAAAAAACAGGAAACGCGTACCGACGAAAACAAATTCCGCCAGATGTACGACCTCCTTGCTACGCCGAATATGTACCGTACCGCTTCCGGTGCGCCTGGTCCGGCATATTATCAGCAAAAAGCCGACTACAAAATGGATATCGAAATCGATGACAAAAACGCGCGGCTTTACGGTGTGGAAACCATTACTTACTACAACAATGCGCCGGAGTCCCTGGAGTATCTTTGGCTTCAGCTCGATCAAAATATGCGGGCTGCAAATTCAAAAACGCCGTTGGTGCAAAACACGCGTGCTGATGTTGCTATAAGCGCCGCGGGTTTTTCACGTAAATACCTGGAGCAGAGTTTTGACGGTGGGTTCAAAATCGATTACGTACATGATGCTGCGGGCAAACCTATGTCATACACCATTAATGAGACGATGATGCGTATCGATCTTCCAAAACCTTTGGCCTCGGGAGAGAACATATCCTTTTCGATCAAATGGTGGTACAACATCAACAACTACATGATCAATGGTGGGCGTTCGGGATATGAACATTTTCCAAAAGACGGTAATAATCTATATGTAATCGCTCAGTTTTTTCCGCGAATGGCGGTTTACAACGACGTGGAAGGCTGGCAGAACATGCAGTTCTGGGGCAACGGCGAATTTGCATTGGCTTTTGGCGATTATGAAGTGAATATCACAGTACCGGCCGATCACTTTTTAGATGCTACAGGAGTACTGCAGAACCGGGAGGAAGTTTATACCGCCGAACAACTGAAGCGATATGCGCTCGCTGAAAAGACATTTGATAAACCTGTACTTATCGTAACGCAGGCCGAGGCCGAAAAAAACGAAAAGGGATTTTCAAATAAAAAGAAAACCTGGAAATTTAAGGCTGAAAATGTTCGCGATTTTGGAATTTCGACTTCGCGTAAATTTATTTGCGATGCGATGGCGGTCAAGCTGGGCAGCAAAAATGTGATGGCGGTGTCGCTCTATCCAAAAGAAGGGAATCCGCTGTGGGAGGAATATTCCACGAGAATTGTCGCCCACACATTACAAAGTTATTCAAAGCGCACGTTCGATTATCCGTATCCAAAAGCGATCTCCGTTAATGCTCAAGATCAGGGAATGGAATATCCGATGATCTGCTGGAACTTTGGACGTCCAGATGAGAACGGAAACTATACCGATCGTACCAAATGGGGGATGATGGGGGTGATTGTTCATGAAGTGGGCCATAACTGGTTCCCGATGATCGTCAATTCGGATGAACGCCAATGGACCTGGATGGACGAAGGATTGAACTCTTTCCTTGAATTTTTGGCGGAGAAGGAGTGGGACCCTAACTGGCCGACGCCACGAGGGCCTGCAAAAAATATCATTCCATACATGAGCGGCGACCAGCGTGGGCTGGAACCAATAATGACAAATTCCGAAACAATCCGTCAATTCGGTAACAATGCTTACGGTAAACCGGCAACGGCGCTAAATATTTTGCGCGAAACCGTCATGGGCCACGAACTTTTCGATCATGCTTTTAAAACGTATGCAAACCGATGGAAGTTCAAGCATCCAACGCCTGAAGACTTTTTCAGGACCATGGAAGACGCATCGGCTGTTGATTTGGACTGGTTCTGGCGCGGCTGGTTTTTTACGACCGATTATACCGATATCGGTATCAAAGAAGTAAAGCAATTTTTCGTTTCAGATCAGCCACCTGCAGGATTTCAGGCGGGAGAAACCAACAGACGCAACCGTCGGTACATGTCGGGGCCACTTGTATATTCGGTCGTAGAGGGTAGTGAAGACTATAAAAGTTCGATGAACAAACCACTAAATATCAAGGACGTCAAGACGCTGGATGAGTATGTAACCAAAAATTTTACAACTGCAGAACGGGCAGCATTGAAAAGTCCGAAGTACTTTTATCAGGTTACTTTCGATAAACCCGGCGGACTTGTAATGCCTCTTATTGTAGAACTTACGTTCGAAGACGGCACTAAGGAAAATCATAAGTTTCCGGCGCAGATTTGGCGACTTAACGATGATGAGGTTTCCAGAACATTCGCTGTACAAAAGCGGATTGCGAAAATTGTCGTCGATCCCAATGAAGAGACTGCCGATGTAGACACCACAAATAATCATTGGCCGCCGGTCGTGGAAAAATCAAAATTTGATTAAGCAATTTATGTGTTAATCCCAATGTTATCACTGCCTAACTTTGTAACTTTGCG
>CAZLWZ010000005.1:0-3470 GCA_964563275.1 uncultured Flavobacterium sp. | reverse complement strand
AAGACCGATATCGAGGATATTGTAAGTGGCCCTATAAAAAGGCAAAGCCGATGATTGACAAAATTCTGGAAATCGACCAAAAAATTTTCGTTTACTTAAACAGTTTAGGTTCCGAGAGGTACGACGCGCTGTGGCTGCTCATAACAAATCAGCTGAGTTGGATTCCGGTCTTCTTAATAATCCTGATTTTAGTTTTTAAAAATCTTGGCTGGCGGCATGCCGTGCTGATAATCCTGATCATCGCTGCGTTAATCACATTAACTGATCAAACTACAAACATCATCAAGAACGGCTTCGAACGGCTTCGACCTGTTAATAATCCGGAAATCGCCGACTTGATCCGGGCCGTGCAGCGCCGGAGCTCTTTTAGTTTTATTTCAGGCCATGCTTCTAATTCAATGGCGGTGGCTTTCTTCTTGTTTACCGTTATGCGACCTTATTTAAAATACATGGGTTTCATATTTCTGTGGCCGCTGATCTTTGCCTATAGCCGTATTTATCTGGGATTACATTATCCGTTTGATATTATCTGCGGGTATATTTACGGAATTCTAATGGCGCTGATTATGCTTCGAATATACATCCACTTCCGCGATACATTTTTCCCGGATAAAAAAGAGAACCTAGATAACCCGACAAACAGTGAGCCCATCACGAATGGGTAGCAAAACCGTTTCGACACGGGAATCGTTTTTCAGCAGGTCATTGTATTCCTGAAGCGCGAGTGTGCTTTTGTCATTTGCTTTTGCCGGCTCAAGCACTTTGCCGCTCCACAGCACATTATCGGATAAGATGATTCCGCCCCGGTTCATTTTCGGCACAATGAGTTCAAAGTATTTGCTGTAATTCTCTTTATCAGCATCAATAAATACCAAATCGAAACGGGCATCGAGCCGCGGAATAATTTCCAGCGCATTACCCAGATGTTGCACGATTTGGCCGCCCCACTGTGACCGGTCGAAATATTTTCGCTGAAAATCATACAGCTCTTCGTTATTATCTATGGTGTGAATGGTGCCATTTTCCAACACTCCTTCAGCCAGGCACAGTGTCGCGTAACCGGTATAGGTGCCAATCTCCAGGATTTTCGCCGGTCGTACCAGTTTGGAAATCATACTCAGCACGCGACCCTGAAAATGGCCACTCAGCATGCGTGGCATCAGGATTTTTTGATGGGTTTCTTTGTTGAGTTCGGCGAGCAAGGCGGGCTCGTTTTCAGAATGTAATTCTACGTAACTTTCAAGTTCAGGTGAGATAAAATGCATGGTACCGTTTTTCGTAAAATTATAAAAAACTTATAACCCAGCCACACATGTCACAGTGAATAGCTAACTTTGCAGCATGCAATCTCAGAAAACCGATATCCGCTCACTGTCAAAGGATAAGTTGCGCGAATTTTTCGTACAGAATGGCGATAAGGCGTTCCGCGGCAACCAGGTATATGAATGGCTGTGGAGCAAAAGTGCGCACAGTTTCGATGATATGACGAATCTGTCTAAAGAAACACGTGCAAAACTTGAAGAAAATTTCGTCATCAATCATATCAAAGTGGATCAAATGCAGCGGAGTTCCGACGGCACCGTCAAAAATGCAGTCCGGCTTCACGATGGTCTCGTTGTTGAATCTGTTTTGATACCTACTGATAAGCGAACTACAGCGTGTGTGTCGAGTCAGGTGGGTTGCAGTCTGGATTGCAACTTTTGCGCAACCGCACGATTAAAGCGGATGCGGAATCTCGGTCCCGATGAAATCTATGACCAGGTAGTGGCAATAGATAATGAAAGCAGATTATATCACGACCGGCCGCTATCCAATATCGTTTTTATGGGGATGGGCGAGCCTTTAATGAACTACAACAATGTATTGAAGGCCATTGAAATGATCACATCCGACGAAGGTTTGGGCATGTCGCCAAAACGTATCACTGTCTCAACATCCGGAGTACCAAAGATGATTCGCAAACTTGCCGACGATGAGGTTAAGTTTCGATTGGCCGTATCGCTTCACAGTGCAATCGACGATATCCGTTCGCGCATAATGCCGTTCAGTAAAAATTTTCCTTTGGCCGAGCTTCGCGAAGCACTCGAATATTGGTATGCCAAGACCAAAAGCAAGGTGACATACGAGTATGTCGTCTGGAAAGATATTAATGACAATCAGCAATCGATTGACGCTTTGGTCAAATTCTGCAAATACGTCCCGTGCAAAGTCAATCTCATCGAATACAACCCAATTGATGACGGCGAGTTTCAGCAGGCTTCAGAAGAAAGCATCAATGCCTACATCGACGCCCTGGAACGTAATAATATCGTTGCAAAAGTGCGCCGTAGCCGTGGCAAAGACATCGATGCCGCTTGTGGGCAGTTGGCTAACAAAGAAGCATAGAGCTGCACGCATTAATTCTTCCAAAATGATTTTGTAACATGTTGCTAAAGCGTACCTTTGGGCGTCAGATGAACATTACTTCACAAATAAAGCAGCCGATTCAAAAGGAAATGGAACTTTTCGAAAAGAAGTTCTACGACTCGATGACTTCACAAATCGCGCTTCTTAACCGAATCACATATTATATTGTTAACCGTAAAGGAAAGCAAATGCGTCCCATGTTTGTATTTCTGACAGCAAAGATGTTGTCGGGAATTGTAAACGAACGAACTTATAGGGGAGCATCGGTTATAGAATTGATTCATACCGCAACACTGGTACACGATGATGTTGTTGACGACAGCAATCGCCGCCGTGGCTTTTTCTCGATTAACGCGCTTTGGAAAAATAAAATCGCTGTCCTTGTTGGCGATTATCTTCTGTCGAAAGGTTTGCTCTTATCGATTGACAACGGTGATTTCGACCTGCTTCAGATTATTTCGGTGGCTGTTCGGGAAATGAGTGAAGGCGAACTTTTGCAAATTGAGAAAGCACGTAGGCTAGACATCACCGAAGAGGTGTACTATGAAATTATCCGGAAAAAGACCGCAACTTTAATTGCGGCTTGCTGTGCTTTAGGAGCGCGATCGGTAATCGATGATCCGCTGCAGGTTGAGAATATGCGGAAGTTCGGTGAACTGATCGGAATGGCATTCCAGATTAAAGACGATCTTTTTGATTACACTGATGAAGCCATCGGTAAACCCACCGGAATCGACATCAAGGAACAAAAGATGACACTGCCCCTGATCCATGTTTTGAACAATTGTTCTGCAAAGGAAAAAAGCTGGCTGATCAATTCGGTGAAAAACCATAATAAAGACCGCAAGCGCGTGAAAGAAGTTATTTCTTTTGTAAAACAGCATAACGGACTTGAATATGCTGAGCAAAAAATGGCCGATTTTCAACGTGAAGCATTATTGCTTTTGCAAAACTACCCTGAATCGGCATACAAAGACGCATTGATGCTGATGGTCAACTACGTCATCGAGCGAAAAAAATAATTTTTTTACATCTGTATACGGTTAATTATAAGCTGTTTAGAA
>CAZLWZ010000004.1:0-18701 GCA_964563275.1 uncultured Flavobacterium sp. | reverse complement strand
ACGGAACCACTTCAGATGATACGTACAATATCCTCTTATCCTCCATATTGTAATTTGCGTTATTTTGTGTAAATATAAACGAGGCAAAATTACGAAATTTTATGCAGTTATTAACTAAAATCTTAAGTTTGCAGCGTATTTTAAACGATTCTCGATGCTGATTTTCAACAAACAAGTAGCATTATCGGCACATCTTAAGTCGGTTTCCAACCCCGGCACCACAATAGGTTTCGTTCCCACCATGGGGGCACTGCACGATGGCCACCTTTCGCTGTTGAAGATGGCTGCCGCCAATAATACTCTGACGGTGATCAGCATTTTCGTCAATCCGACGCAGTTCAACAATCCCGATGATCTCGCGAATTATCCGCGCTCGCTAAGCACCGATGTGGCAAAGATCGCGACGGTCAGCGAAAGCATTATCATTTTTGCACCCGATGTCAGCGATATTTACGAAGGCGACACTACGTCGGTGGCATTCGAGTTCGACGGGTTGGAGCATCAGATGGAAGGCAAATTCAGGCCTGGTCATTTTGACGGCGTGGGCACTATTGTAAAGCGATTCTTCGAAATAATACAACCCACCAACGCATATTTTGGCGAGAAGGATTTTCAGCAGCTTCAGATTGTACGGAAAATGGTCGCAAAACACCAAATGCCGGTCAATATAATTGGCTGCCCGATCCATCGCGAAAGAAATGGGCTCGCGATGAGCTCCCGCAATGAGCGACTCTCGGCAGTGGAGCGTGAGTCAGCTGCCATTATTTACAAAACCTTACTGACTGCCAGGGAGATTTTTGGCACAGAAAGTGTAGAAAGCGTCGCGCAATTCGTCACAAACACGTTCGAGGCTTACCCGGAAATGCAACTCGAATATTTCGAGATAGCCGACGAGGAAACTCTTGAGCCGATACAGGTTAGAAAGCCCGGAAGAAAGTACCGCGCTTTCATTGCCGTTTTTATGAACGATGTTCGATTGATAGATACCATTTCATTAAATTAATTACCTTTGCCCCATGCATATCCAAGTCGTAAAATCTAAAATTCACCGCGTAACTGTTACGGGTGCCGATCTCAACTATATCGGCAGCATCACCATCGATGAGGCGCTAATGGAGGCGTCGAATATTATCGAAGGCGAAAAAGTAGCGATCGTCAATATCAACAATGGCGAACGCCTTGAGACTTACGCGATCAAAGGCAACCGCAACAGCGGAGAAGTTACACTCAACGGCCCTGCCGCCCGCAAAGTTCAAAAAGGCGATATTATAATAATAATTTCCTACGCCTCGATGGACTTTGAAGAAGCTAAATCATTCCGCCCGTCGCTTGTTTTCCCGAACGAGAAAGACAATACCTTAACATAACGGTTGAAGAAATTTCTGAGCAAATGGTTATCGATTCTGCTCCCTCTTTTATTGGGCGTGGTCCTGATTATTTATTCTTATCAAAAATACACCCCTGAGCAGATCAACGAAATCCGGAGCTACTTTCGCGATGCCGATTATCGGTTTATCATACTGTCGCTCATCATTTCACTGATAGGCAGTGCCTCGCGTGCATATCGTTGGAAATTTTCACTGGAGCACATGGGTTACCGGACGTCGTTTGCCAATAACTTCATGGCTGTGTCAATTGGCTACCTGATGAACATGACGATTCCGCGATCAGGCGAGTTCTCGCGGGCACTTGTCGTCAAAAAATACAACAACATTCCATTTGATAAAGGTTTTGGCACCATAGTCGCCGAGCGAATCGTCGATTCACTAGTTTTGCTTCTTCTTATGGGACTGACGCTGCTTGTTCAGTTCGACATTGTTAAAGAATTCATCCTCGACAAGATCCCCGTTGAAAAAGCGCTGTGGATTGTCAGCATCGGCATCATAGCACTGCTGATCCTGGCGCTGCTATACTTCTATTCTAAGTCGCCAATCGTGTTACAGTTGAAGCAAAAAGTTTCGGGACTTAAAGAAGGGCTGCTCAGCATTGTGAAAATGAAACAAAAATGGCCCTATATATTACATACCTTCATTATTTGGGGGAGTTTCGTTTTGATGTTCTATGTCACCATTTTTGCGCTGCCCGAAACCAGTCAGATGAGCATTGGCGCCGTCTTAACCTCATTTATTGTGGGAAGCATCGCCATTGCTGTGACCAGCAGCGGATTTGGCACCTATCCTGTACTTGTGGCGAAGATACTGGTCTTCTACAGCATCTCTGAACCTGTTGGTACCGCTTTCGGATGGATTGTCTGGTCATCGCAGATCCTTCTTGTGGTGATCACCGGAGTACTGTCGTTTTTGCTGCTGCCGGTCTTCAATCGTAGCAAATAATTTTATATATTGGCGTGCCCCAATTGCAAAAACATACGTTAATAATCATTTACAAATAGTTATGAGAAATTTTTTGCTTGCAATTGTTGTGTTGATCTCTTTTTCGGCTACAGCGCAGGAAACCCTTACCGATAGTATATTTTCAAAGAAATTGAACGAATTGCGCGAAATTACCATCACATTGCCAGCCTCGTACAACTACAACACCTCAAAAAAATATCCCCTGCTTCTTTTGCTCGACGGCGATTACCTTTTGGACCCGTTCCTGGGCGCGCTAAATTACGGTGCTTATTGGGATGATCTGCCGGAAATGATCATCGTCGGCATCAGCCAAAACAAAAACAACGAACGGGAAGCCGATTCGACCACCGATCCGGCAACGGGCCTACCGGAGAAAAAAGGCGAATTCTTTTACGAATTTATTGGAATGGAACTGCTGCCGGCGGTTCAGAAAAAATACCGCATCGCCCCGTTTAAAATTATTGCCGGCCACGATACGACCGCAGGGTTCCTGAACTTTTTTCTGTACAAAGACCAGCCACTTTTCAACGCTTATATTTCTATGAGCCCTGAACTGCCGACCGATATGGAGAAACACCTCCCACAGCGCCTCGCCAGTATCAACGCACCCATTTTTTACTATCACTCGACAGCCGAAGGCGATGTTAAAAAAATGCAGGACCGGATCCTGACGCTTCATGAGACGGCGAGCTCGGTTAAACGCGGCGGATTAAACTACAAATTTGATAATTTTGCGGGCGCCTCCCACTATTCGCTGGTGCTGCACTCGATCCCGAATGCACTTTATCAGTTCTTTTCTGCATACCAGCCGATCTCTTCGGCTGAATTTGCTGAAAAAATAGTCGTTTTGCCTTCAGGTTATGTCGATTATCTCGTCAGCCGTTATAAGGAACTTGAGGACGCCCTAGGCTACAAAATGCAGATTCGGTATAACGATTTCAAAGCGATCGAGGCGGCGATCATCAGGAACAAAGCGTACCAGGAGTTTGACAAGCTTTCAGACCTCGCAAGAAAGCACTACCCCGAGTCGATGCTTGCCGACTACCACCTGGCCGTGATGTACGAAAATACCGGCGATTTAAAACGGGCGCAAAAAGCGTACATGAAAGCTTTTATAAAAGAAGAAATCGGCGACCTCACTAAAGATATGATGTTTGAAAGAGGCGACGCACTCAAGAACAGGTAATCGATGACTAAAATAAAAACCTCTTTTTTCTGCCAGAATTGCGGATCACAATATTCAAAATGGCAAGGCCAATGTAATGCCTGCCGCGAGTGGAACACCATCGTTGAGGAAATAATCCAGAAAGAAGAAAAAACGTCCTGGAAACCTACCAATAGCGAAAGCCGCCGTGCAGCGACACCATTAAAAGTTCGCGACATCGATTCCGCGCTGGAAATCAGAATGGACACCTGCGACGGCGAACTGAACCGCGTGCTGGGCGGCGGCATCGTTCCCGGGTCTTTAATACTCTTAGGCGGCGAACCCGGGATCGGAAAGAGCACGCTGCTGCTGCAGATCTCTTTAAAACTTCCGTATAAAACGCTGTACGTTTCAGGTGAAGAAAGCCAGAAGCAAATAAAGATGCGCGCCGAGCGAATTACACCTGATGGCGAAAATTGCTATATTCTTACCGAAACCAAAACCCAGAACATCTTCAGGCAAATCGAGGAAATCGGGCCCGATGTAGTTATTATTGACTCAATCCAGACGCTTCACACCGATTATATCGAATCGTCCCCGGGAAGTATTTCTCAAATTCGCGAATGTACCGCCGAACTGATAAAGTTTGCAAAGGAGTCGAATGTTCCTGTAATCCTTATCGGGCACATTACCAAAGACGGAAACATAGCAGGTCCCAAAATACTTGAACACATGGTTGATACCGTACTTCAGTTTGAAGGCGATCGAAATCATGTGTACCGAATCCTGAGGTCGCTGAAAAACCGCTTCGGATCGACCTCCGAACTCGGAATCTACGAAATGCTCGGCAGCGGACTCCGCGAAGTTTCAAATCCGTCCGAAATACTAATTTCGCACAAAGAAGAAGAACTCTCGGGAACCGCTATTGCAGCAACCCTTGAAGGAATGCGTCCGCTGATGATAGAAATCCAGGCACTGGTTAGCACGGCCGTTTACGGAACACCGCAGCGAAGTACCACAGGTTACAATGCGAAGCGGCTGAATATGATTCTTGCAGTATTGGAAAAACGCGCCGGGTTCCGCCTCGGCACCAAAGATGTTTTCTTAAACGTCACCGGTGGAATATCAGTCGACGATCCCGCTATAGATCTTGCCGTTGTTGCGGCAATATTGTCATCAAACGAAGATATTCCGGTAGGGAAAGACTATTGTTTTGTAGGTGAGGTCGGACTTTCCGGCGAAATACGTCCTGTAAATCGGATCGATCAGCGAATTCAGGAGGCCGAGAAATTGGGCTTCGGTACCATATTCGTTTCGCGATACAATAAAATATCGCTCAAAGACACACTGATTAAAGTGGAACTTGTTTCTAAAATAGAAGATGTCGCAGGGCGGCTTTTTGGGTAACCGAAAAAAAACCTATCTTTAAGTAGGAACAAAAAAAGCATGAAACAGAATACGAAGAAGAAATTATTGTGGGCAGCCGCAATAGTCGCCATATTGTTTATATTAATGGTTGTAGGATTTTTTATCTTCCGCAACCAATTGCTCGGAAAGGCCATCTCAAAGGTTTCCGAAAAAATGAAGACCGAATACAACAGCGACTTCAGCATCAAAGAAGCGACCTTCGATAGCTTTTCGGGCGTAACGATGCGCGAAATTCATTTAGTACCTGCCAACGGCGACACATTACTGCGAATAAGAGATTTAAAAACTGATATTAATTTCTGGCGACTGTTTGCCGGAGATGTGCAGTTGGGAACCTTGTACATCAAGAATGGGTTTGTCAACCTTTTCGACAACGAGAACGGCCAAAACTATGCGGCATTTATTAAATCATCCCCTAAACCTGCCACTGCGTCACGGGAAAAAACGAACATTGCCCGTCGCACGTATAAACTTTTGAACAATGCATTAAATTTAATTCCGACGGATATGCATGTTGAAAATGTCACTTTGCGTGTCGACAATAAAGGCCGAAAAGCAAGCCTTGCTCTTCATGAGCTGCTGTTGGCCAACAAAAAACTGGAAAGTACCATGGCCATTAAAGCCGGAAGTTTTTCCCAAAACTGGAGAATAAGTGGATTTGCTGATCCGCGAAAGAAAAAAACTGACCTGAGGTTTTTTAACCAGGACAGCGGACAGATACGCTTGCCTTACATCGATGAACGCTACAACGTTGAGGCTGCATTCGATTCGATAAGGCTGAGCGTAAGCAAAATTGGAATGACCGGCGGCGAACTACATGTAGACGGCTTTACATCCATAGTAAATCTGGCCGTAAACAACCCACGGCTCGCGTCAAAAGACGTAGTAATTAGAAATGCCGAGTTTGACTATAGGCTTCGCTTTGGATCCGATTTTATGGCGGTGGACAGCTCCTCTACGGCACGTCTGAACAAAATTGAATTCCATCCTCATCTTGCCTATGACGTCCGGCAGGACACAACTTACCGGCTTCAGGTGAAAATTCCAAAGATGCCCGCGCAGGATTTTATCGATTCACTGCCAGAAGGTTTATTTACCAATTTTGAGGGAATGGTTGCCGAAGGTTCGTTTGATTTCGCGTTGAAGTTCGAATACAATAAAAACGACCCTGACGCATTGGTTTTCGAAACTGACATGAATAAAGACCAATTGAAAATCATTAAATACGGCGAAGCCAATCTTTCAAAGCTCAATACATCATTCACGTACCGCGCCATCGAAAATGGAAGGCCACAGCGTGCAATCTGGGTTTCGAATGACAATATCTACTTTACTCCGCTGGAGCGGATATCGCCTTATCTTCGAAATGCAGTGCTGACGATGGAGGATCCCTCGTTTTTCTCACACAAAGGATTTATTAACGACGCTTTTAAACAGTCGATTATCAAAAACATTAAGACAAAGAAATTTGCGCGAGGTGCAAGCACAATCAGCATGCAGCTGGTCAAAAATGTTTTCCTGACACGCGAGAAGACGCTTTCGCGTAAACTCGAGGAAATTTTGCTTGTTTATATTCTTGAGAACAACAGAATCGCCAGCAAACACCGAATGCTCGAAGTGTACTTCAATGTTATTGAATGGGGTCCGAATATTTACGGAATAGGCGAAGCGTCGATATTTTACTTTCAGAAACACCCATCAGAGCTTTCATTGAACGAGTCGCTGTTCCTGGCAGGGATCGTTCCGCGCCCGAAAGCATTTATGTGGCAGTTTACTGGTCAGGGCACATTGAGACCTCATGTGATCAGAAAAAATCGTTATATCAGCAATTTAATGATGCGCCGTGGCCTTCTGTCGTTAAGCGATACAATTGCGCAAAATGTTCCTGTCTTTTTAACCGGCCCGGCACGCTCGTTTGTAGTCACCGAGACCGACACAACCGCTCAGGACTCGATCATCATCGACGACCTGGACGAATTCGATTTTTGATATAAAATTCTAATTGTCAAGCCCTCACGCATTTTCAAAGCTGATTTTACAGTACATTTACATATACTTAAAATCATTTGCCATGAAACTACAAATTACTTTCGTAATGTTGCTGCTGTCGGGTTTTTGCAAATCGCAGGTGGTCGACATTCCGGTCTTTGCTACCGGTTTCACAAATCCGGTCGATATAACCCATGCAGGTGATTCGCGACTGTTCGTCGTACAACAAGGCGGCGCGATTAAGGTCCTGAATGCTGACAGTACTGTTAACGCAGCGAATTTCCTGACGTTGACCAATTCAACAATCATGAGCGGCGGCGAACGCGGACTTTTGGGTTTGGCCTTCCATCCGGATTATACAAATAATGGATACTTTTTTGTCAATTACACACGTGCCGGCGACGGAGCAACGGTGATCGCACGTTATTCTGTCGATGAAAGCAATCCGAACATTGCCGATCCTACAACTGCGATGGTACTGTTGACGATCCCACAACCCTTTAGCAACCACAATGGCGGCACAATAAAATTCGGTCCCGACGGCTATCTCTACATAGGAATGGGCGATGGAGGAAGTGGCGGTGATCCCGGCAACCGAGCCCAGGACATCAGCGACAATCTTGGTAAAATGCTCAGGATTGATGTCGATGGGACCGCGCCGTACAGCATCCCGCCCGACAATCCATTTGTTGGCGTCGCCGGCAACGATGAAATATGGGCAACCGGACTCCGTAATCCGTGGAAATTTTCCTTTGATGCAAACACGGGAGACTTGTGGATCGCCGATGTTGGGCAAAGCCAGGTCGAGGAGATCAACTTCGTGGGTTCATCTGAAGCAGGTTTGAACTACGGCTGGCGCTGCTACGAAGGCAGTAATGTTTTTAACGAGTGCACGACTCCCGGAGTGACTTATGAGTTTCCGTTTGCGCAGTACACGCATGCAGGGGGTGCTTGCTCTATTACCGGCGGCTATGTATATGCAGGAGGCAACTACCCAAATTTTGATAATAAATACTTTTTTGCCGATTACTGCGTGAACCGCATCGGTATGGTCGACACAAGTACAGGAACGATCTCGTACTCGGCAACTTTTTCGGGAAGTAATTTCTTCACCACGTTCGGTCAGGATATCGAAGGCGAATTATACGTGGCCGCCTCGGCAAATGGCACCATCTACAAAATCACCGACTCGTCGCTTAGTGTGGCAGAAAATCAAGCTTCAAAAATGTCGATTTATCCCAATCCGGCAACTGCAAATTTTACCATTGATGCACCATTGTTGGCGCTGCCTGCATCGGCACAGTTATACGACTTAACAGGCAAATTAATTCATGCGGCGACGCTTTATCAAAACATGCAGCAGGTGAATGTAGAAATTGAATCAGGATTATACCTGTTAAATGTCACAGGTTCCGACGGATCTTCGCGTTCGGCTAAAATCAGCATCAGATAATAGAAAAAGGTCCAGATGTCTCTGAACCTTCTTTGTTTAAATATCGTTGAGCATTTTTGATATATCATCCAACTTTGGCGTCAGGATAATTTCGATGCGCCTGTTTTTTGCTTTACCCTCCGCCGTGGCGTTTGAGGCGACAGGTGCAAACTCACCACGCCCTGCCGCTGTTAGGTTCTGCGGGTTTATATTTTTATTTTCAGCCAAAATCCCAACAATAGCTGTTGCCCGCTTTGTTGATAAGTCCCAATTGTTTGCTATCTGGCCCGAACCTACATACGCCACATCGTCGGTGTGGCCTTCGATCAGCACCGAAATCTCCGGATTGTCGGCGAGGACCTTGCCTACTTCGACAACGGCACGGCGGCCTTCTGTACCAACTGCCCAACTTCCGGAACTGAAAAGAAGTTTGTTCTCCATCGACACATATACCTTTCCATTTTTATGCTCGACAGTCAGTCCTTTCCCTTCAAAGCTGAAAAGTGCTTTTGAAAGTGTTTCCTTTAATCGGTTCATAGCAGCATCTTTAGCAGCGACCATGCTTTCGAGTTCGGTTAGTCGCCGAGAACTTTCCTGCAGATCATTTTTCAACTTGTCAAGACGCGCCTGCTCGGCAGCCAGGGCCCGCTCTTTTGTTTCGAGCTGAGCGAGCAGTTCCCTGTTTTTATTAAGATTTGACTGCAATACGTCGTCGCTGTTTTTTTCGAGCGCATTGTACGAAGCCTGCAATGTTCTAAGATTTTTATCGGCTGCCGCGAACTGTGTCTGAAGCTGATCGCGCTCCTGCTTCAGCCTGTCATAATCCTTTTGAAGCTGAGCCAGATCGGCATCCAGCTTTCTCTTAGAAGCATTTAATGTGGTGTTCTCATCTGCCAACTGCCGATGCTCCTTTTTAAGATTGGCAAATTTGTTCTCAAGATCGGTATAAACCTTCTTTGTGACACAAGATGTTGCCATTGCAACCGTTAACAGTCCGATGGACAACCGCTGAATATTTCTCATTTTAATTTATTGATTTATAATTAATCGATTTCGCACATTATTGGGCAGTGGTCAGAGTGTTTCGCCTCTGATAAAATAACGGAACGTTTCAGTCTGTCCTGAAGCGGCTTGGTCACCAGGATGTAATCGAGCCTCCAGCCTTTGTTGTTGGCGCGGGCGTTGCCAAAATTGCTCCACCAGGTGTAATGACCCGGTTCTTTATTAAAGTGCCTGAAGCTGTCAATAAATCCGTTATTGATAAAAAGGTCAAGCCAGTCACGTTCCTGAGGCAAAAATCCTGACACATTCTTGTTTCGCACCGGATCGTGAATATCGATGGGCTGGTGACAAATGTTATAGTCGCCGCAGATAACAAGATTCGGAAACTCATTTCGCAATTCAATAATATAATCGCGGAAATCGTCCATGTACATAAATTTATGCGGAATCCGCAGGCTGTTTGTCCCCGAGGGCATGTAAAAACTCATCACAGAGACATCACCGAAATCGGCCCGAATATTTCGCCCTTCATTGTCCATGTGTGCGATGCCTGTGCCGTAAGCTACATTGTCGGGTTCCGTTTTGGATAAAATGGCCACCCCGCTATAGCCTTTTTTTTGTGCCGGAAACCAGTAATGGTATGGATATCCCGCCGCTTCGAACTCGGCTGCAGGAACCTGGTCGGGAGTCGCCTTGATTTCTTGCAGGCACACCACATCGGGATTCGTTGCCTGCAGCCATTCAATCAATCCTTTGCGGACTGCCGCGCGTATGCCATTCACGTTATACGACACAATCTTCATTTGGTACGTTTCTTTGGTTGCCAAAAGTACAAAAAATGTTGTACGCGCTGTGAAATTAGCAGAAGTGGTTAAACCGATTTCGATCGATGAAGCATATTTTTCTATCTTTGTCGCAAACCAAACAAAATGGGGTTAGTAACCGCCAAGGAAGTTGCGAAAGCGATAAAAGCTGATAGGTATGGCGTCTTCGGCACATTAGCCGGATGGGCGCTTATGAAAGTGCTCAAAATTTCCACGCTTAATGCGATCTATGACCGCAACAAACACCTTAGCGATGTGGCTTTTCTGAATGCAATCCTTGACGAGTTTAAAATTAAATTTGAGATTCCGGAGGAAGACCTGAAGCGACTGCCCAAAGATGGAGCATACATAACCATATCGAATCATCCGCTGGGCGGTATCGATGGTATCCTGCTTCTTAAGCTGATGCTCGAACGGGAACCGAGATTCAAAATTATAGCTAATTTTCTTCTGCACCGCATCGACCCGATGAAGCCCTACATCATGCCTGTCAATCCGTTTGAAACGCATAAGGATGCAAAATCGAGCGTGGTTGGTATTAAAGAAACCCTGCGTCACCTCAGCGATGGCAAACCACTCGGAATGTTTCCTGCAGGCGAAGTATCGACCTACCGCGACGGCAAACTTGTTGTCGACAGGCCGTGGGAGGAAGGCGCCATAAAGGTCATCCGAAAAGCGCAGGTGCCGGTCGTGCCGATTTATTTCCACGCAAAAAACAGCCGTTTGTTTTACCTTTTGTCAAAGCTCGATGACACGTTGCGGACGGCGAAACTTCCGTCGGAACTTTTAACGCAGAAGAACCGACTAATAAAAGTGCGGGTCGGCAAGCCTATTTCTGTTGCGGAACAAAATGAATATACAACGCTTGCTGAATATTCTGATTTTCTTCGCCGGAAGACTTATATGCTCGCAAATCCGTTTGAAAAAGGCGGCAAAAAAGTGCTCGATACATCAAATTTAAAGATACCAAGGAGCCCGAAGAAAATCGCGACACCGGCCAATCAGGAGAATCTGGTAGTAGAAGTAAATTCGTTGCGCAACACTGATTGCAGGCTGTTGCAAAGCAAAAACTATGAAGTATTCTTTGCCGAAGCCAATAAGATCCCCCATATACTCCACGAGATCGGAAGGCTGCGCGAGGTAACTTTTCGTGAAGTCGGCGAAGGGACCAACCAGTCGATCGACATCGATAAATACGACCAGTACTACCACCACATGTTTTTGTGGGACGATGAGGCACAGAGGATTGCCGGCGCCTATAGAATGGGCTTGGGCTCCGAAATTTATCCCGCTTGTGGCATCGAAGGCTTTTATCTCAACGAACTATTCCGCTTTGAGCCCGAACTGCACGATATGATGCGTCACTCGATTGAGATGGGGCGGGCGTTTATAGTCAAGGATTATCAACAGAAGCCAATGCCTCTGTTTCTGTTGTGGCGCGGCATTATACACACTACATTGCGTTATCCTGAACATAAGTTCCTGATTGGTGGCGTGAGCATCAGCAACCAGTTTTCCGATTTCTCGAAATCGCTGATGATCGAATTTATGAAGTCGAATTATTACGATCCTTACATCGCGCAGTACGTGCACCCGAAAAAGGAGTATAAGGTAAAGCTGAAGGACGCCGACAAGGATTTTATTTTCGATGAAGCGGAATCAGACTTAAACAAATTCGATAAAATAATTGACGAACTCGAACCGGGGCAGCTTCGTCTTCCGGTGCTGATCAAGAAATATATCAAACAGAACGCACGGCTTGTCGCGTTCAATGTCGATCCGCTGTTCAACAACGCGATTGACGGACTAATGTACATCCGCATAGCCGACATCCCTGCATCGACCATGAAACCCGTTATGGAAGAATTTCAGGCCGAACTGGAACGCAAACTTGCCGAAAAAGGCGATCTTTAATTTAGAACCATCCCCTTTTGTTGACCTGATATGTCTGATAAAATTCAGCGTCGCTTTTAGTAAGATAAATGATTCCCTCAATAATCCCGAAAAGGCTGGTCAACAGACCACAGGTGCAAAGCGACAGTAAAAGATAAATAACCCCCTCGGTATTGTAACCGAGGTAAAACTTATGTATTGCGAACGGGCCCAATAAAATGGCAAGAATTCCGGCGCCTACTTTTTTATTATCGGGTGGTGTCATTTGTGGCCGGTTCCACGCTTCCTGGTTCACTTGTTCCATGATGTTATGTTTGAAATTGGTGATAAATGTAAAAAAATTACATAAAAGCGCGGTCGTTTGGCTGCCAAAGTTCAATCTTATTTCCCTCGGGATCAATTATCCACGCAAATTTACCATAATCATACGCTTCCGGATTACCGATAATAGCGATGCCTTCGGCTCTCAACGACTCTAGCAATCTGTCAAGATCGTCAACACGGAAGTTTTGCATAAAAGGTTTCTGCGAGGGATTGAAATAAGCGGTATCGGCCGCAAAAGGCGACCATTGTGTTGATGCGGAATTCCCCTCATTATCCTTCCACCAAAAGGTACAGCCGTACTCATCAATTTTCAGACGAAGATGCTTGCGGTACCAATCCTTCAGGGCAGCAGGATTTTCGGCTTTGAAAAAGATTCCTCCGATGCCGGTCACACCGGCTGGCTCTTGCGTCTTTGCACCTTCACCAGAGTACAAAGCGATAATTTTTTCAGTTATTACCTGCGCGAGCTTTTCTGAACTTTCTACTGTCCATCCTGCGATATGCGGTGTCAGAACAACATTTTCGAACTCCAGTAAGTCCTGGAAAGGTTGCGGGAGCGCTTCATCGTGGTAAAGATGCTCGAACGACGATTTCTCGTATTCCAGCACGTCAAGTCCGGCGCCACGTATCATTCCCGAGCGTAAAGCTTCAACTAAATCAGCGGTAACCACGTTCTTGCCGCGTGAAGTATTTAACAGCCAAAAGGGTTTTGAAAAACTGGAAATAAATTCTGAGTTTATCATCCGGTCAGTATGGACCGTCCACGGCACATGCAGGCTCACTACATCACATTTTAACTGCAATTCCTCAAGAGGCACCTGCTTTGCATTCGCATCGCCAACATTTGGCAGTATGTCATAACAAAGCACCTCCACATCGAAACCCCGAAGCTTTTTGGCGAACGACTTTCCCATATTTCCGTAGCCAATGATCCCAACAACTTTGCCGTCAAGCTCAAGGCCGCGGTTCTTCTCACGGTTCCAGTGCCCACGGCGGATTTCAGCATCGGCCGAATTCAGTTTATTGAAAAGCGAAAGCAATAGTGCCAGTGTGTGTTCGCCTACCGCATTTCGGTTTCCTTCAGGCGCGGCTATTAATGCAATGTTCTTAGACGCGGCATATTCACAGTCGATGTTTTCCAGTCCGGCACCAACGCGAGCAATAAATTCAATGTTTCCGGCGGCGTCAAGAAAGTCGCGATCGATCGTAAACCTGCTGCGGATAACAATTCCCTGGTATTCATGTATTTTCGCGGCAACAGCTTCTTTACTTGATATGTAATCGATGTGGTTGGTGAACCCTGCGCTTTCCAGTTGCTGAAGCAGCAGCGGATGGTTGGAGTCGAGGTGTAGAATACGGACTGGTTTCAAATGCGAAGTTTTTCCAAAGGTAAAGAAGAATCACTTTTATATCGATATTACTCTTTTACTAAAATGATGCTCGCCTTAAAACCGGTGGCTAGGTCCCATTGTTTTGCCGAAATCGTGATTCCCTGATCATCCACGATTTGAAACTCGGCAGTGTTGGGACCCGAAGTTCCCTGATTCAATGCTTCAAATTCAATTTTATTAAATCCCGGTTGCAGTTCAAGTTCAAAGCCCTGAAGTCGGTTATTCAGCCAAATCCGGCTTTTCACAATACGGTCGTTGACCCATATTCGCACCTCGTCACCGTCAACAGCCTGGTGGTCGCGATAGCTAATCGTTACGCGACCCGATTTAGTTCTGTAATCACCCAGGTACTGATTTTTGCGAAAGGCCCTATAGTCGCCGCCGTCACCACCTGCATTTGTATTCATCTTCTGCGTGTATTCATCACCACGATTGATGAAGTCGTTTGTCTGCAGGAATTTAAAGTTGCTTTTTTCCGGAATAGTTGCCGATTTCGAAGGCACGGGATCGAAAATAGAAGGTGCCGGCGATGAAGGCTGCGCGGATGGAGCAGCTATGGGAGGCAGATTTACCGGCGGAATTGAAAACCCATTGCCTCCGTTGTCAATCTGCGCACCCATTGACAACGAAAAAATTAACGTCAAAAATAGTAATAATTGCTTCATCATTAAATCAGTTATACCCACAACGTCAATTGATCAATTTTGTTATATATCTAAAAACCCAGAATAATTTCGGCGATTGAGAAATATATCAGAATTCCGCATATATCATTGCTAGTAGTAATAAACGGACCGGTAGCGAGGGCCGGATCGAAACCGAGTTTATCGAGTAGCAACGGAACGAACGTTCCTATAAGTGAGGCTATGATTATAACGGCAATAAGGGCTGTCGTAACTATGACACCCATAATGCTGTCAAGCCCCAACAAAAAATAACTGCCCAGAAAAAGAATCGCGGCCAGTATAACTCCGTTTAACAGGCTTAGCGACACTTCCTTGATCAACCTGCTGAACAGCGAGCCGCTCAGCGTATCATTGGCCAAACCCTGCACGATTATCGCCGACGACTGTACGCCAACATTGCCGGCCATCGCAGCGATTAGCGGGGTAAAAAAGAACAGTTCGCCATGGTCGTCCATCGCGCCTTCGAACAGGTTCAGGACGCGCACCGTTATAAATCCGCCCAGCAATGCAAGCACCAGCCACGGCAACCGCGCGCGTGTTAGCTGAATAATGCTGTCATCGGCCTCAACATCCTGCGAAATACCGGCAGCAAGTTGGTAATCCTTGTCGGCTTCTTCCTTAATTACGTCAACAATGTCATCAATTGTAATCCGGCCTACGAGACGTCCCATTTCATCTACGACGGGAATGGCTTCCAAATCGTATTTCTGCATGATCCTGGCAACTTCAACATCTTCGGCATCGACCTTGACCGAGTTCAGTTTACGGATATACACGTCGCTGATCGGCGTTTTGGTTGAAGTAGTAAGCAGGTCCTTTAGTGACAAACGGCCCTTTAAACGGTCTTCGTCGTCAACGACATAAATTGAGTGTACGCGTGATATGTTTTCAGCCTGGATGCGCATTTCCTTGACACAGGTCAGCACGTTCCAGTTTTCATTGACCTTCACGAGTTCCTTGTGCATCAGTCCACCGGCGGTGTGCTCGTTATACCGGAGCAGTTCCACAATGTCTTTTGCATGTTCGACATCCTGAAGCTCAAGGATTACCTCTTCTTTTTTGCTTTGCGAAAGTTCGGCGATGATATCGGCCGCATCATTGGTTTCGAGTTCATCGAGCTCTTCGGCAATTTCTTTTGGCGACAACCTGCTAAGGATGTTCTCGCGCAGATCTTCATCAACTTCAAGAAGGATCTCGGCGGTTTTATCACTGTCAAGTACGCGGAAAATATAGGTTGCCTCGTCGAAATCCAATTCGTCCAGGATTTCAGCAATGTCAGCATGGTGCATATCGTTCAGAAGCGCCTCAAGTTCGCGGTCGCTGCCTGACTCGATTAGCATCTCGATCTTGTCGATTAACTCCTTGCTGATTTTAAACACCATCGGCCTGTATTCGCTGGGTAATATCTATAAATTGCTGCACATCCAGTTGCTCCGGACGCTGATCAAATATCTTATTTTCACGTAATTGATCGGACAAATTTAATGTTTTTAAGCTATTCCTGAGCGTCTTACGTCGCTGCTGAAATGCTGTCTTCACAATGGTAAAGAATAATTTTTCGTTGCAGGGAAGTGCATAATCGGATTTCCTGCGCAGCCGCAAAACTCCCGATTTTACTTTTGGTGGCGGAATAAACACATCTTCGCTAACTGTAAATAAATATTCAGCTTCATAGAACGCCTGCACAAGTACCGATAAAATACCGTAGGCCTTGGTGCCTTTCTTCTCACAGATCCGCTCGGCAACCTCCTTCTGAAACATGCCCGAAAATTCGGGGATCTGCCACCGGTAGTCGAGCATGCGGAAGACAATTTGCGTCGATATATTATATGGAAAGTTGCCTATTATTGCAAACTGCTTTCCGCCGAAGATTTCGTTGATGTTGTATTTCAAAAAATCCTCGGAAATAATTCTGCCCTGCAGCTGCGCGTAATTCTGTTCCAGATATGCCACCGATTCACGGTCGATCTCGATCACATGCAGTTCCAGCGGTTTCTGAAGCAGATATTTTGTCAACACGCCCATTCCGGGACCAATTTCGAGAACATGCGTATAATCAGTCGGGTCGAGAGCATCGGCAATGCGTTTAGCAACTGTTTCGTCCTTAAGAAAATGCTGTCCGAGATGCTTTTTGGCTTTTACTTTTTCCATAATCTGTTTTTCTAAAGAAAAGCCTGAGGGCTAATGATCTGATATAACTTCCAATTCGGTGCGGAAGGCCAGCATCTTGTCGCCAAACAATGATTGTCCTTCCTGTCTTAGGCGTGGCGCGTCGTCATTATAGTAGCTTTGCAGCATTGCCTTGTTTTGGGTGGTGAACTGCACCGAATAAGTTTTGCCGCCCATTTCCTCATCAACAAGTACCCTTACGAGTCGTGCAGAACTAAATTTTCCTGTTGCCAGCATGTCATTGATGTGCTTTTCCTGCATCCATTTCAGCCATTGGTCATGAACGCTTTCGTGGATATTGATAGTAATATTATATATGATCATCAGAGTCGGTTAGGTTATGACATGTGCTAGAGATTGGCGTCTCCTCGCAGTTGCCTGAATTTTTTGCGTGATTCTATAAAGTAAATACTGTCTTCGTGTCCGAATAGTATTTTTTCGTACATCGCTTTGGCCTTCACGGGATCCTTCAGCTTATCGAGATAAATTTCCGCCGAATGATACAACGCTTCATCGACGTAAATACCGTCGCTGTGGTTCTGGATTATATCATCATATTGCGCCAGTGCCTGCTGATAATCCTGCTTTTTCTCCAGGATATTCCCGATGCGCAGCAGCGTCACCGCCTCAATTTCGTCGCCACGGTGCTGTCCGAGCAGGGCGCGGAACTGTGCCAGGGCATCACTATAATTATTCTGGTACAGCAGATAATCGGCGTGAGCAAATTTTTTGAGTGCAACCTGGGTAGAATCGGCTACCGTGTTATCGTTGATGAGCAGGAAATATTCGAGCGCATCGTTCGCGATTAGTTGCGACGACGCCGACTTCAAAACTTTAAATTGCGACTGTGCGTAGGTGAAATCGGCTTTAAAATAACTTGTTTTTGCTGCTTTCAGACTTGCTTCATGTCCGAGGGCATCATTTTTAAGATCTTCTTCGATCTGCGAATAATATATCAGCGCCTGGTTAAACTTCTTTTCGAAAAGCAGTATATCAGCCAATTTTAGCTTAACGCGCGCCATCTGATGCTTGTTCAACGGGAGTTCCAGTGCTTTGCGCAACATCGCCGTGCCCTGTTCCGGTCTCGACAGGTTGAAAGTAAAAAACTGTGCTTTTAACATCTGAAGTGGCAGCGTATACGGACTTATGCCGAACTCTGTCAAAAGAGCATTAAGGTGCGTCTCGATATCGGTATATTCTTTTGGTGTGGCTTTTTCAATGCGCATTTCGGTGAGATAGAAATTCGATTGCACCAGCACTTCGATATCCTGAGTGTTTTGGATCACGAAGTTTAAAATTTCTGCTGCGGTCTCTTCTTCGTCTTCCTCAATGGCAAGTTGTCCGAGATTAACGATATTGTAAAATGTCTCGGGGTTCCGCCTGTAGATGGCTTTCTCCTGAACGAAAGCTTTGCCGTACTCGCGTTGCTGAACGTAGTACCAACTCAGGAACTGATTCCAGAAGATATCCTGATCTCTTTGCGCACGGACCAACAATGCCTTGCGAAGCGATTCATTAAAGCCGGTGTCGGCTTCATCGGTCATAAAACGTGATAATTGGTTCTGTATCATGACGGCCGTTGGCGGATTTTTAACTGCCTCATCCAAAAACATCGACACCATCATATCAGTGTTGCCTAACTGGCCATAAAGCTGCGCCATCTGACGATTCAGACTTAACCGTGGTTCGAGATCCTGCGCAAGTTTATATGCCTGTAAAGCATAATCCAGAATTGATTTCCGTTCGAAAGTGGCAGCGACAGCGTATACTTCAGAAGGATTCATCCTGACGCGGTCAAGAGCCTGCTCATATTGCATTTTTGCCTGCGACTCCTGCTTTTTCAATTGGTAATTGTAACCAAGCTCGACGTGAAGACTTGCCTGACGATACTTCGCAAGTCGCTCCTTGATGATTTGCTCAGCGAGATCCAACTGCTCCAGCTGCTGGTGGCTGTCAACAACGCGTTGGAAGTACAGGCTGTTCGAGGGCTGCACGTTTAACAACTCCTGGTACGATAGAAGTGCCTTTTCGAATTCTCCTTTTTCATAATAATTATTGGCCAACT
>CAZLWZ010000003.1:0-18841 GCA_964563275.1 uncultured Flavobacterium sp. | reverse complement strand
TTACATTCATAGTGATAGTATTTAGATTCTGTTAAAGATACTCTTTTACCTTAGTAGAGTCCGTTATACAATTAGTTTCATCGGTTATAATATTTTCATCATTCGTAATGTACTGTTTTAGGCTTATTGATGCTAAAATCCTGAAAACCAAAATCATCTGTACGCAACGCATTTGTTTTGAAAATGCTGACGCCTTGATCGGGAATAACAGGGTAAAATGAAAATGAAAGCTGGAAAGTACTAAACACCAGGTAGTCGTTACTGATTATGACGCCAACACCGATTTGCGAATACAACCTGCTGTTATTAAATCCTTCGGATGCGTTGCCTAACATTCCCATCGTGTAATTAAAAAAAGGATTCAGCCGAAATCCCCAGGCGTCCCACGGCGAATATGATTGTGTCTGAAATGTAGCAACCCATTTCTTGGTCCCGAAAAGATTGCGGGTATCAAAGCCGGAGATCCCCTGTTGGTGCTCATTAAGCGTTAGATAATCTCCTTGCGATGCGACACGGTCGTTACCAATGACCATCTGTGCTTTAGCGAACTGGCGCAATTTCCAGCTACCGATTTCCAGGAGTTTTGTAAAGTAGTTCGTCTGGATCGATATTGCTCCTTGCTCCGAACTTCCGTTTCTGACAAACGTCCCGTATTCGAAGTTGGTACTTATATACCCAAGCCTGAAATACTTTCCGGTCGAGGCGCGAAATCCAAAATAAGGCCTGCGTACATAATTTTTGTTTTGAAAGCCACCCGTAATACTTACTGCAGTTCCGGTTGGCACATCTTCTATTATTCCGTAATTAAAAAGGTACTTATCTTCGACAAATTGGCGTGACGCAACACCTATTCCCGTAAGCATTAAGGTCTCGTCATTAAAAAAGTCAACGGGATCATGCGCAGCGTCAGGCCGGTTGTGATAGTTGATTTTCATGTATCGCAAGGTTGTAATAAGATTTGTGGTGCGCTCATCTTCTGAAAGTCCGTCGAAGATATTTATCGCATGACCGCCCCAGACATCGGTCGTACCAAACTTAAACGGCTGCAGATTCAGATTACCTTCTAGATTGGGAAGTGAGTCCATTCGCGATTCATTTCCGACAAACACTCCGCCTGCCCAGCGCGCGAACGGCGAAAAGAACGGCCGCTCGATGTCGATGCTTTTCGCGTAATTGTTTAAAGGATCAATGTCATAAGTCAGCGTGGTCCTTATGTAGGTGTTCATGATGTTTGGTACGGTATACTTCACGCTATAAGCATCCGAATTTTCGTCGAAATCTTTTCTGTAGGTATTGTCTACCTGATGTCCGAAACCAAGAAAATTTCGCTCTGTCAGTTTAGCAGTCATTCGCGATGTACTTCCGGCGAAATCGGGAACAAGGCTCCACGAATCGAGCACCCGAATTTCAACATCAACCGAATCGGATTCGCGCGAGATAAGATGCGGCGTAATCTTGACTCTGCGTACGTACCTTTGACTTCGGATAAGCCGTTCTGATTCCTTGACCAACAAAGAATCCAGGGGTCGATTCTCGCGAATAAGCAGCAAATTCCAGATCGTAAGTTCCTTGGTCTTTAAATGAAGCCTATTTCCGATCGACGACAATCGCCTGCGTGGTCTGGCTACCGTGTCTATTTCGGAGTAACCAAAAGGATCCAGTGTACTGATATTAATTTTGCGGATGACCTTGCCGTGAAAGTCTTTAAAGTTCTGGTTATTATTGATCCGGTTGCGGCTGCGGACTGTTTTCGTGGACAACGGCTCGAATATTAGGCCATGTACAAATTTGGTAAATTTTCTTTTCGAGGAATATTCCTCGATCTTGCGGTATAGTGCAACAGAATCTTGTTTTGTATCGTCTTCCTGAGCCTCGACGAATGAACCACTGAAGATCAGTAGGAGTAACAGGAGCCACTTTGGTTTTAGCAACATTAGCAGATTTGAAAATGCAGGCGGATTATCGCTTTTTCCAAAAGTAAGATTTTATCATCACATTTTAACCTGCCGGCCAGAGATAAGTAAAGAATTATATCTTTAATTTTTTTAATAAAGAAGATATGACCGATGCTCCTTTTTGCGTTATTTGATCGGTATTTTTTAGTAATACACCCGTAGCACCTGTCTGAGCGATAGTGCCCAATGCTTTCTTAAAAGAGGAACCGGATGACCCCACTATTAATCTTCTGGTGATATACCCGGAGACTATGCTGAACAAGCCTTTAAAGACCTTGCTGCCAAATTGTGGTGACGAAATAGTATCGCGAACTTCGTCTTTTACAATGGTCAAGGGATTCAGATTCGACTGCGTAAGTTCCCATTGCTCACGTAATGAATCGGCTTGTGCAACCCGTCTGCTTTCCAATTGTCTTATGGCGCCCGCGAGGGAGCTCTTATCCTTTATTACCTGCATCGTCTTTTTCCTTAAAAATTGAATTTATTATTAATTTGGCAAAAGTGTCCAGCAACAATTGCTTTCTGAATACGACCAGTATAATCATCAGCAATGCGTAGAAACCGGCAACGGCCATGAATCCGTAATGTGTTTCACCGAATAGTTTT
The DNA here is from genome assembly GCA_964563275.1 of uncultured Flavobacterium sp. Lineage (GTDB taxonomy): Bacteria > Bacteroidota > Bacteroidia > Flavobacteriales > Flavobacteriaceae > Flavobacterium. The sequence continues at coordinate 16,280 of CAZLWZ010000003.1, read as the reverse complement.
CCCAGATAAAGCGAGACACCTACCGAGAGTATGATCATAAATAACAAGAAGATCACATAAAAAATAATGGATGCGACCAGGGCCGAAATTAAAGACGAACCTTTATCAATAGCTTTTAATTTATACAGTTCGTATGTTGTTTTTGCATATTGTTCGGCTCTTTCGATCAATGTTTCAACTATAGCGATTTTTTCTTTCATGTGCCCGCGTTTTAGTGGTGGAAATGTCCGTCGGTAGAGGTGCCGTTACCGTTAAATGAGGGTAGAGTACTGTCAGATTCAGCATCTTCAGCATCGGGAACATACGCGACAGAATCAAGTTTGGAAGTGAGGCTGTCAATTGCTTCATTGTACTTCGTTTTGAAGTCATTGATAAAATCACCAGTACGTCCAACGATATTTGCGCGTGTAATTTTACCTTTCTCAGGAGCCAAAAGAATAGCAGCTACTGTTCCCAATGCTGCTCCCGCTATAAATCCCAATAAAACATTTCCTGTCCTCATATCCGATTTTTAAATTATTTACAAAAAAATCTTTTTCATAGCAATTTGTCTTACAAAGATGGCTTTGCGCACCTGATAAAACGTTATAAAACTATCGGGAATTGTTGCATTATTTATATCGCATTTAATTTTTCAGATTTTCAGCCTTTTTTTTTGCTTCTTCAGCTTTTTTTAATTTCTTATCCGATTCCTTTTTCGTTCCGGCAGCTGCACGCTCTTTTTTCTTGAAATCCTCTGAGTAAGGAGTTGCTTTTCGCAGCTTCCATGTTGGCATCCAGGCCTTGGCTACTGCTTTTCAGGTTTGATTCTCCTGTAAATGTTCATCTGGTGATAGGTGCTGTTACTTTTCCGGATTAGTTGTGGTTTCCGTAAATATATTGACAGGTTCACTGTCAACACTTATGGTATCCGAAGCATTTTCATATCCGTACAGAGGAAGTTTGATTTTTCCCCAACGGTAAATTTTTGGTAAATCGTCACCCATCAGGTAGCCCCACGGTTTTAGCGGGCCAATGCGGTCAAATATTACTTTTAGGATAGCTATCGTTGGAATGGCCAAAAACATGCCTGCGACGCCGGCCACCGCACCACCAATGATTATCCCTACAATTGATACAAAAGCGTTTATCTGCACTTTAGAACTCACGATCATTGGTACCAGCAGATTGTTGTCAATTAATTGGGTGACCGAAATCACGATAATGACTCCGAGCACGATTGATATATCGGGTGTGGTCGATAGTGAGGCTATGATGCTGATGATTCCGGCTGTAAGAATACCGATATAAGGTATCAGGTTTAGTATTCCTGTAATTACACCGAGTAAAATCGCATATTCCAAACCTACAATCATAAAGCCAAGTGTGGTCATGACCGATACAGTCACCATCTGGATGAGTAGTCCCATAATATAACTTTGCACCGATACCTTTACTTTGCACATGATGTCGTGAAGCACATCGTGATTTTTGGAAGTAACAAGTTTGGCCAGGAATTTCATAAAATGCGTACGGTACAGCAAGAAAAGGAACGTATAGATAGGAATCAATAGCAGGTTCACAAGCACATCGGTGAACGAGAGGATCGTGCTGCCTAAGATGCTGTTATTGCCAATGGAGTCTTTTGTAGCATCGTTAATCAGACTTTTTTGTTCCACTTCAGAAAGATCAAACCGGTCACGGATCATGCGCTGGATGTCGTCGAGATGGGTCATGAAGTTCGACTTGATCTTACCCCAGTCGGCGGCCATTTCGGCAACCTGGAATGAAATAAACGTCAGTATACCGGCCACGGCCATTACCATCAGCAGTACCGATGTCAGCGTCGCCAGCACATGCGGCACCCGCATCTTTTCTTCGAGAAAGGCGCCTACAGGGCGTAGTAAAATAGCAAACAGCATCGCTATCAAAATCGGGATAAGGATACTCTGCGCATAATAGAATATCGTAAATATTGCTATAATGCTGATAAGGGTAAAGGCAAGTTTCGCGTAAAAAGGCAATTGTAACGTTCTGTTCATAAATTCTGTGCGTTGCAAATCGATGTAGGTACTTTAGATCCTTTAATAAGCACCATTAATTACATAGATGGCAATTTGCTATAAAAACCGATGCTAGACGTTACAGATAATTGTCAATTCATTATAAGATTTACTTAGAATTAGTCGGTGACGTCAGTCGGTGCAATTGTAAGACGGTCAATAATGGAAACACCTTTTTGCAGAAGTATATTGTTAGGATAGGATATCCGTTCACCTTCTGCCGTCCTCAGCAAAATGTGAAATGCGCGGATATCTATGATTTCGGCTTCAATTGGAAAATCCTTGTCATGCAATCGTATATAGTCGCCAATTTTGAATGGGAACGAAAAAAGTAGTATTACACCGGCTGTGACATTGCTTAAAATCGACCACGATGCGAAAAATGCCACCCCAATTACAGTAATTACAGCCGATAATGTCGTTATAATATTATCGGTTTTTACGCCCCAGATAACGATCATCCCGACAATGGCCAATATGGTGAAGAGTATACTTATATATCTTATGACCAGGTTAGTACGGTGTTCAAGAATCTCGCTTAAGCGTGCGTATCGTCTGACGAGCTTGCTGACCACCGCACGGGAAATTACAATAACAGTTAAAAGTATCGCGGTGCTGACGAGTTGTGTAGCGTATTCAGAGAAAAACATCATAACTACGAGTTGACGAATTGAGATAAGCACTGATAAAATTTCTGGGTTGGTAGCCCGACTACATTGGTATAAGATCCTTCAATTTTGCTTATAGCCACAAGTCCTATCCAATCCTGGATTCCATAGGCTCCTGCTTTATCGAAAGGTTTATACTCTTCAAGATAATAGTGTATGTCTTCATCGCTGAGGTTACCAAAAGTAACGCGTGTGATGTCGTGGAATGTCAGTTCTTTTGCATTCGATTTAATGCAAACAGATGTAATGACATTATGCGTGGAATTAGACAATGTGCGAAGCATCTCAGAGGCATCATCGTAATCTTTGGGTTTACCCATGGCTTTTTCGTTATGCCAGACAATGGTGTCACTGGTAACTAAAATATCGTCCGGGTTGAGGCTTCCGTCGAATGCATTGGCTTTTAATGCAGCGAGATAATTTGTGATTTGCTCTGCCTGTAAATCAGGAGGATAAATTTCTTCTATATCAATCAATCGGATTTCAAAATCAAGATCCAGGTCCTTAAGGAATTGCTGTCTCCTTGGTGATCCCGAAGCCAGTATCAATTTGTTTTTCCGCAGCAGGTTTTTAAGCATTGTTAACGATATTCAGAGATATGACCAAGATAGATAAAATGCCGAACAGCATTACCCACTTTAACACCACGCTAAGATGCCTGAACGATTTTTGGGATGTTGCTGCGTATATCTTTATCGTGAAATAGATTAAAGGCGCGACGACAAAAAACAAAGCATATAGAGCCGCATAGGTCAGGTTTAAAAGATAGGTGTAGATATAATAAAGCAAAGTAGCTACCGGGACAAGGCTTAGGATAAAAACAAGGTTTGCAGTTCGCGAGACACCTAAAACGATAGGCAAGGTTTGCATACCTTGATTGTAGTCCCCGTTTACATCTTCGAGATCTTTGACGATTTCGCGGATGAAATTAATCAGAAAGGCAAATATTGCGTAATCAATCAGTACCTGAAAAATGGTACCCATCATTCCGCGGTTTTCGTATGTAATCATTGGGTATAGATCAAAAACACCTACTATCAAAACACTTATCGACAACAGCAAAGCGATGATGATATTACCCACTAAAAGATATTTTTTAAAAGTTGAAGCATACAAATACAGTGTGGCGGCAATGGCAACAAATAATATTGCGAAATTTGATTTGTTGATCAGGTTGGACAGATAGAATCCGATTCCCACGCCAACGACATTGAGTGCGATGTAATAATTATAAGCTGTGGCTTCCGATATTCGTACTCCTATAATCACCTTATTCGGCTTGTTTTGTAAATCGGTCGCTGTATCGAAAACGTCGTTGATAAGATAGCCTCCCGCGGCAATACAAACGGTGGAAAGTACAAGCAGCAAGAATTGCCAATGATTCAGCGCGAGCGGCACTGCCTGAAACTCCAGAAACCCATATCTGAACAACAGTTGCATCAATGCCAGCATCAGCAGGTTTTGAAAGCGTACAAGCCGTAGAAAATCCATCATCATAATATTATTTAATCGTATTTCGCATCAAAATAGTCCATCCATTTTCCCTGCACCTTCATCACCTGTTCGATCACGTCGCGAACTGCACCGCGGCCACCATTCCGATGAGATACGTACTTTGAAATTGCCTTTATTTCCGGTGCCGAGTCCTGAGGGCATGCCGGAAGCCCTACGAGTTTCATCACATGGTAATCCGGTATATCATCGCCCATGTACAGGACCTGCTCAGGCTTGATCGAGTACAGTTCTATATATTCTTTAAAGGTCTCAACTTTATCAGGTGCCGCCAAGTGAATATCGGTGATTCCAAGGTTGCGAAGCCTGACACGGACGCCTTCGTTGCTTCCGCCCGATATGACGCACACGTTGTAACCGCTTTCGACGGCTGCTTTCATTGCATAACCATCACGAATGTTCATAGTACGTAGCATTTCACCAGTCGAGGTGATATGAACCGAACTATCTGTCAGAACGCCATCCACGTCGAGGATGAAGGTCGTGATGTCGTTCATTGTTTCTTTATAACTTTTTGCCATGTTCCTGAATTGCTTTCGTTAGAAGTTGGTAAATGTCGGTTTGCGTCGGATCGGTAATAAGATCGATATGCGCCTGAAGCGTATTACTATCATTGCGCACCGCCGGTCCTGTTTGTGCCTCGACAGGAGGGAGAGTCAGGACCTTATCAGCGGTTTCAAGTATCAGCGGTTTCAGAATGTCGAAGGATATGTCGTGCTGTTCGCAGATTTTGGCCGCCTGAACATACAGATGATTCGCAAAATTGTTTACGAAAACTGCAGCAACATGTAGTGCTTTGCGCTGCTGGTGACCGATTTTATGAATCTGGCCTGTGATCGCGCTGGCTACGGTGCTTAATAAATCATAATCGGTTTCAAATTCTGTTTCGAGGCACAAAGGCACGCTTTTTAAATCAACAGCTTTGTTCCTTGAAAACGTCTGCAGCGGATAAAATACGCCGCGTCTGTTGCAAGGATTGATAACCGAATAAGGAAGGCTTCCCGAAGTATGCACCACCAGACAATCTTTAAACGGCAAACGCGATGAAACATCGGCCACAGCCGAATCGGAAATCGCAATTATATATAAATCGGCAGGAAGTAACGATCTAAGGGATGTAGTATGTGATACCGTTTCCGGAATTATGAACGCCGGAATATTTCTGGAATAAACCTCAACCAACTTTACCTTTTCCGATGCGCCAAGCGCCGCCACCAGATGTTGCGCCACATTGCCCGAACCAAGAACAGAAACTGTAATCATGGCGCTAAAGTAATAAATTCAGGCGGATTCTGTGTCGCACGTCTATCGCACAGGATAAAATAGAACGGCTACGCATAATTATGTACGCGTGGCCATTTTTTGGTTCCGGACATGTTAACTCGGACAGAAAATGTTTCAGAACAAATTTCATTTCGAAAGTTGTCTTAAAAGGGATGGAATACCCTCGTTTTTTGCTACTTTTGCAGCACTTTTTAAAACCTAATTGCTTCCTCATGCAAAATAAGATTCTCGGTTTTTTCTTCTCCCCGCGTTTAATGGCTTTTTTGTTTGTTTCTTTTGCTGTAGCGCTTGCCGCAGGTACTTTTATCGAGAGCGAATATAATACCGATACTGCCCGGATAATGATTTACAACGCCTGGTGGTTTGAAGGGATGATGCTGCTTTTCGTTGTGAACTTTATCGGAAACATTAAACGGCACCAACTTTATAAAAAAGAGAAATGGGCTACCTTGCTGTTGCACCTTTCTTTCTTGTTTATTATTGCAGGTGCTTTTGTTACCCGTTATATCAGCTACGAAGGGATGATGCCCATCAGCGAAGGAGCTACCGAAAATCAATTCTACTCTGATAAAACTTTTATAACAGTCTTTGTCGATGGCGAATACAAAGGTGAGATGCGCAGGCGCGTGTTCGAGAAGCCGCTAATTTTGTCGCCGGTCACGAACAACAATTTTACATTATCAGGTGATTTCAGCAACACTGATTTCAAAGTAAAGTATAAAGATTTTGTGATGGGTGCAGTCGAAAGCATTAAAGAAGATCCAAATGGCCAGCTATATCTGAAGCTTGTTGAATCAAGCGGAGGAACCCGTCATGAGCACTACCTGAAAGAAGGTGAAGTGCAAAATATACACAATCTGCTGTTCGCCTTTAATAAACCCACCGACGGTGCCATCAACATCAACAATACTGGCGGTGCCTATACTATTAAAATGCCTTTTGAAGGCGATTTTATGCGGATGGCCGACCAGATGCAGGGCAAAGTAGAAAAAGATTCCTTACAGCCGTTGATGATGCGTTCGCTTTACAGTGTTGGCGGCGCACAGTTCGTCTTTCCCGATCCGGCGATCAAAGGGGTGAAATCTTTTGAATCAAATAACGACTTCAAAGACAACCTGTCTGATGATGCGCTCACGGTTACCGTAGAAGCTGAAGGGCAGCAGCGCGATGTGACGCTGCTGGGCTCGAAAGGAAAAATGGGAGAGCCGCAAAGTTTCACACTAGGTGGTCTCGACTTTACGCTGTTCTTTGGCAGCAAAGTATACACACTGCCTTTTAAAGTCAAATTGAATGACTTTATTGCCGAACGCTATCCCGGCACCGAGAACAGCTATTCCTCATTTGAAAGTCGCGTAACGGTAATCGATCCTGAAAAAACATTCGACGCGCGGATATTCATGAATAACATTCTCGATCACAAAGGATATCGCTTTTTTCAGGCATCTTTTCAGCCCGACGAAACAGGTACGATTCTGTCGGTAAACCACGACTCGTGGGGGACCAACATCACCTACATCGGCTATTTTCTGCTTTATTTAGGATTGATTGCGGTTTTATTTACAAAACACTCAAGGTTTGGCGATCTGAAACGCAAACTTGCCACGGTTAAAAAGAAGAAGGCTAAATTTATTACTGTGCTGGCTCTTTTTGCTGGTTTTAGCGGCTATGCACAGGATCACCGACATGCGCCTTCGGAAGCACAAATAGATTCCATTATACAAAAATACACCATTGATTCCGAGCATGCGTCGAAATTCGGCCGACTCGTAATTCAGGATGCCGGCGGTCGAATGAAGCCAATCAATACCTTCTCATCGGAGCTATTGCGTAAAGTCAGTAAAAGAGATAAATACAAAGACCTGAATTCTGACCAGGTATTTTTGTCGATGACACAGTTCCCGAACGTGTGGTTCGAAGTGCCTTTGATTTATATTAAGCCTGGCAACGACAGCATCCGAAAAATTCTGGGAATCGACAGCAAGGCCAAATACGCTCCGTTCGTAAAGTTCTTCGACGGATTAGGAAATTATAAGTTGTCGCCCTATTTGGATGAAGCGCATAAGGCGGCGATCCCGAATCAGTTTCAAAAAGATTTTATTGAGGCTGACAGAAAAGTTAATTTGCTTAACTCGGCGTTGAGCGGAAGCATTTTGCGTGTGTTTCCGATACCAAACGATGCAAATAATAAGTGGGTTTCCTATATGGAGCTGAACCATGCGGGTCTGAAAGGCGTTGATTCGACTTTTACGCGCCAGATACTGCCGATTTATCTGCAATCGCTCGCACTGTCAAGTGAAAGCGGTTCATATAAGGAAGCCGATTTTTACCTTGAAGGGATTAGCAAATACCAACAAAAATATGGTGCGCGGGTGATGCCTTCAGATGAGAAGATAACATCGGAGGTTTTATACAACAAGTATGACATCTTCAAAAATCTGTATTATTTATACATGATTACCGGAATGTTGATGTTGCTGCTAACGATCGTTAACATCTTCTTTGAGAAGAGGCCAGTCCGCGGTGCTATAAACGTTTTACACGTGTTAATCGCAGTGTTTTTCCTTTTGCACACTTTGGGTCTAATTGCGAGATGGTACATATCCGGCCACGCTCCGTGGAGTGACGCTTACGAATCGATGATTTACGTGGCATGGGCAACAATGCTGTTCACGCTCGCCTTTGACCGGAAATCAAAACTGACAGTGGCATCGGGAACGTTCGTAACGTCGATGATACTGATGATCGCGCACTGGAGCTGGATGGATCCGGCAATTGCGAACCTTGCGCCGGTGCTGAATTCTTACTGGCTAATGATCCACGTTTCGATTATTGTGGCGAGCTACGGACCTTTTACCCTGGGGATGATCCTGGGTATTGTCGCTCTGATACTGATGCTTTTCAAAAACGAAAAGAACAAGGTCAAAATGGAACTACACATTAAAGAGATAACGTATATCAATGAAATGGCACTGACAATCGGACTGGTTATGCTTACGATAGGGAACTTCCTCGGCGGGCAGTGGGCCAACGAAAGCTGGGGCCGTTACTGGGGCTGGGATCCGAAAGAAACATGGGCGCTGATCAGCATTATGGTCTATGCGTTTGTTATTCACGCGCGTTTTGTGCCGGTTATGAAGAGCAAATGGGTGTTCAATGTGATGAGCGTATTTGCGTTTTATTCGATTATGATGACCTATTTCGGTGTGAATTTTTATTTAACCGGATTACATTCATATGCAAGCGGCGACAAGGTCGTTACACCAACATTCGTTTATTATTCTCTCGCTTTCGTTACCATACTGTCGGTCGCCTCTTATATCAGGAATAAAAAGTTGAAGTCATAAATTTCTCGGTACGGTAGATTGCAGCCTATGCCGATTATATAAATAGATGTATATTTGATACACTGCAAATATTTCCTATGAAAAATTTCACGTTGATTCCGGTGCTGCTTTTTGCGCTCGTATGTTGCCAAAACAACGCGCAGCAAAAAACAGATTCCACCGGCGCAAAATCCGACAAAAATATGGCAAGAGAAAACATTTATCAGTTTAAGGTCCGGGACCTTTCCGGGAAGAAATTTGACATGGCTACTTTACAAGGCAAAAAAGTACTGATTGTCAATACAGCTTCAAAGTGTGGCTTGACGCCGCAATACAAAGAGCTGGAAGCGATCTACCAGCAGTACCGGGATTCTGATTTTGTTGTGTTAGGATTTCCGGCAAATAACTTTGCAGGGCAGGAACCCGGCACGAATGAAGAAATAGGCGCGTTCTGTGAAAAGAACTACGGCGTCACGTTTCCGATGATGTCGAAAATTTCGGTTAAAGGCGATGACATGCACGAATTATATCAGTTTCTTACACAAAAGTCAAGAAACGGCGTGGCTGATTCTGAAGTTCAGTGGAATTTTCAGAAGTATCTCATTGACGAGAAAGGGGAACTTGTAAAAGTCGTTGATCCTAAAACGCCGCCGACCGACCCTGTAATCATCAACTGGATCAAATCCTGATTACGTTAAAATAAGCTGCATAAACTGAAGGTCGAGCCATCGTCCGAATTTAAATCCGGCTTCGCGGATGATTCCGCATTCGCTGAAGCCAAATTTTTTATGGAACGCGATGCTGTCGGCATTACTAGCATCAATTCCGCCAATCATTGTGTGTATTCCTTGCTGTTTCGCCAACTCAATCAACTCGGCGAGTAACATCTTCCCAATTCCTTTTCCGATGAATTCAGGCGCGACATAGACCGAGTGCTCCACCGTAAACTGATACCCTATTTTTTCACGAAATGTGCCGTACGTCCCAAAACCAATGATTCCGCCTTGGCCTTCAGCCACCAACACCGGAAAACCATGCAACATTTTATCATCGAACCATTGCTGCTGAACCGTCAGCGTCTGAGGTTCATAATTATAGTTGGCAGTAGTATGCAGAATCGAATGATTCACAATACTGAGAATCGACGATAAATCGGCTGCCGTAGCCGGGCGAAGGATCGTGTTCATCTTTTAGAAATAGAGGTGGTCAAAGATAAATCTTTCGGAACGATAATGATATATTGGCTTTCAAATAGTAAATTTGTATGTGTCGCAACCTAACCACGCACAATGATCTATCCAAAAATTCCTTTAGCGCAAAGCATTATCCAGATATGCCTTGCCAAAGGTGTTCACCACATCGTAATATCACCGGGCTCTCGCAATGCGCCGCTGACTATTGGTTTTGTCAACAACCCTTCATTTAAATGTTATAGCATCGCCGATGAGCGCTGTGCGGCTTTTTTTGCGCTCGGTATTGCGCAGCAGCTGCACAGGCCAGTCGCGGTGGTTTGTACATCCGGCTCTGCGGTGTTGAATTATTATCCGGCATTCGCCGAGGCGTTTTACAGCCAGATTCCGCTGATAGTAATATCGGCCGATCGCCCTTTGGACAAGATCGACATTGGCGATGGCCAAACAATCCGACAGCAAAACGTGTTCGAGAACCACTCGTTATACAATGCAAATCTTACGGCAGAATCATCGCCGGCAAACGATCTGCTGATTAACGACGCAATTAATACAGCAATGCTCAAAAAGGGGCCGGTGCACATCAACGCCCCCTTTGAGGAGCCTTTATACCAGACTGTACGAAGACCGACTGTAGATCCAACGATTACCGCGACTACGAAAGTTTATAAAAATGTTTCGATAGAGAACATCATTTCTCTGACCAATATTTGGAATGCTTCGACGCGGAAGCTCGTGTTGGCCGGCGGAAATGATCCGGATGAATTCGACACCGAAGTTTTACAGTTTCTCGCCGATGATCCATCGGTAGTTGTCATGACTGAAGTAACTTCGAATTTCCATCATCCGTCGTTTGTGCATAATATCGATGCGATAATAACGCCTTTTAAAGAACGTGATTTTAACGCGCTGCGGCCCGATATCCTGATTACGTTTGGAGGGATGATTGTTTCGAAAAGGATCAAAGCGTTTTTACGCGAATATAAACCCGAGTACCATTGGCACATCGATCCTTTGCGCGCTTATAACACCTTCGGGTGCGATGTGCATCATTTTGAAAGCCATCCGAACGATTTTTTTAACAGGATTATGCCGTACACCCGGCAGGTTGGAAGCAGCTATGCCGAAAAAATTTCGTCGATTAGTAACATACGCGAGGAAAAACATCGCCAATTTTTAAAAAAGGCGCCGTTCTCCGATCTAAAAGCGATTGAATACGTCATCGATCGGCTTCCCCAAAACAGTAACCTGCAGATAAGTAATAGTGCTTCGATACGGTATGCACAATTATTCAAAATAAAACCTTCAATTTCAGTGTTCTGCAATCGCGGCACAAGCGGAATTGACGGAAGCACTTCGACGGCAATAGGTGCTGCGTTAGCATCGGAACAACAAACCGTACTTTTGACCGGAGATGTTAGTTTTCTATATGACAGCAATGCGTTGTGGAATAATTACATTCCCAAAAATTTCAAAGTAATCGTACTTAACAACGGTGGCGGCGGTATTTTCCGGATTCTGCCAGGCCATCAGGAAAACGAAGTTTTTAATACCTTTTTTGAAACATCGCATTGGCTGACGGCCGAACATTTATCCAGAATGTATGGGCTAAGATATTTGTCGGCACGTGACAGTCGAAGCATCGCCGAAGCTACATCGGCATTTTATGCAGAACAAAGCCAGCCGTGTTTACTCGAGATTTTTACGCCAACGCAAACGAACGATAAAGTGCTGCACGATTATTTTGCGGCTTTGGCTTAATCGGGACATGAACAAAATATTTTTGGGAAATCGTCGTACCTTTGCCGGTCAAAGAACACAATCATGATCGAAATAGGTAAATACAATACTTTACAAATTTTACGCGACACAAAAGTTGGATTGTTCCTGGGCAACGGCAATGAGGCCGAGGATATCCTGTTACCAAACAAATATGTTCCCCAGGATTTTAAAATTGGCGACGAAATAACCGTTTTCGTGTATCTTGATCATGAAGAACGCCCGGTTGCGACCACGCTCGAACCATACATTTTGCTGAATGAATTTGCGTTGCTTCGTGTAAATTACGTGAATCAGGTGGGCGCTTTCCTCGACTGGGGAATGGAGAAAGATATTTTGGTTCCTTTTCGCGAGCAGGCCAGGCCGATGGAAAAAGGAAAGCGGTATCTGGTTTACCTGTACATGGATGAAAAGACAAACCGATTAGTGGCATCGAGCAAGATCAACCAGTTTCTAAATAACGAAAACCTTACTGTTGAAAAAGGTGAGGAGGTCGATTTGATCGTATCACATATTACCGATATTGGCATCAATGTGATCATCAACGAGATGCATAAAGGCCTTCTGTACAAGGACGAGGTTTATGACGACAGCATCAGGACCGGCGATCGCATGAGAGGTTATATAAAGAACATCCGGCCAGATAATAAAATCGACGTTTCGCTCCAGGTTCCCGGTTATGCAAATGTAGAACCAAATGCACAACTGATCCTTGATGAACTCCGTGCCAGCCGCGGCTTTTTACGGCTGAATGACAACAGCCATCCGGAAGACATCAAAACCGTGTTGAAGATGAGCAAGAAAACGTTCAAGAAAGCAGTTGGTGCTTTATATAAAGATAAACTTATCGAAATAAAAGACGATGGGATCTATCTGGTCAAAGAGCAATAATTATCGGAAATAAAAAAACGGCCTCTAGAATTTGAGACCGTTTTTATATCGTTGAGAGTCAGTTATACTTTGATATTCTGTTTTGTTGCCGTGGTCAGCCCGTCTTTATGCAACATTACTGCAATGGCTTTCAGTCGCATATAAGGCACGCTCATGTATACAAACCCGCCATGTTTTCCGTCGGTGCCCCACGAGTTTTTGACTTTGTAGTAGATGTTGCCTTTTTGATCCTTAACTTTCCCGATGATATGCATCAGATGATCGTCGGTCGTATTAAAATTCTCGAATTCCGATTGGCGCAGTTGGGGCGTAACCGTTTTTTCCTTCTTGATTTCGGTAAGGATCGATTTTTCGTCCGACGCATTATCCGGAATAACAGCGATGCCGTCTTTTTCCGAAAAGGTCTTCTCACTAACATCGGCATCCAAAGCCAATGTATAGCCATTATCGAGCGCATTGTCGATATTTTGAATAAACTCGTCCAGCGTCAGATTATAAAAACTTCCGTTTGAAAAATTATCAGGGACATCGAGTATGAATTCGGTGTGATACGGTACGTGGGCAAAAGAAGAAATTGTGACATAATCATCAAGTCTCAGTTTTGTCATTTCCAGAAAGCTCATCGGTGTGTAGTTCCTGCCTTCATATGTAAATTCAACCACATTTTTGCCGATGTGCTTATCCAAAATTTGTTCTACATCTTTCTTCCATGTTGCCGATGGTTTTTTTGCATTGGCTTTGACCAAAACAGAAAGCTCTTCGGCCATTTTGGAGTGATCGTGATTTTCTTCGCCGTTGACCAAACCTGAATATGCACTTATCGGCACCAATCCAAATTCCCTTGCGCTGTTGATCACATCGTGATTGAGGCCGCCTTCACCAAACTGCGCGTTGCCTTGTCGCATGATGTACGCATATGCTTTTTTGGGATACGTGTGACGTACATTGTACATTTCTGATAAGTCGATTTGTTTTCCTGATAAGCGCGCTATTTCCGCTTCGAGAAACGACGTCGAGGAATAGCTCCAGCAAGTGCCGGTCTGGCCTTGTGACAATACCGGAAGGCAGTTGATTTCTTTAACGGTTTGAAATTGATAAGCTTGCGCGAATCCCGAAAATCCGGCAAGCATAAAGGCAGTGCCGTAGATAAATTGTTTCATTGTATTATAAATTGGTTATGCAGTTAATGTAAAAAATCGCTTATTTTTACGCTAAAATATATATTTATATTAGAATGAATTGGACGACGGCTAAAGAATTTGAAGATATTACATATAAGAAGTGCAATGGCGTTGCCAGAATTGCGTTCAACCGGCCCGAGGTTAGAAATGCATTCAGGCCAAAAACCACCAGCGAACTCTACCAGGCGTTTTACGATGCGCAGGAAGATACTTCGATAGGGGTTGTACTGCTGTCGGCTGAAGGCCCGTCGCCAAAGGATGGCGTTTACTCATTCTGCAGCGGCGGAGATCAGAAAGCGCGTGGCCATCAGGGCTATGTTGGCGACGACGGAATGCACCGGCTGAATATCCTGGAAGTACAACGACTCATTAGATTTATGCCAAAAGCGGTCATTGCCGTAGTTCCCGGATGGGCGGTCGGTGGTGGCCATAGTTTACACGTCGTTTGCGATCTGACGCTGGCGAGCAAGGAACATGCAATTTTCAAACAAACCGACGCCGATGTTACCAGTTTTGATGGTGGCTATGGTTCGGCATATTTGGCAAAAATGGTCGGACAAAAGAAAGCCCGCGAGATATTTTTTCTGGGACGAAACTATTCGGCGCAGGAAGCATTCGAAATGGGGATGGTCAACGCGGTAATACCGCACGAGGAACTTGAACAAACTGCTTACGATTGGGCGCAGGAAATCTTAGCCAAATCACCAACTTCTATAAAGATGCTCAAGTTTGCAATGAATCTGACGGATGACGGCATGGTAGGCCAGCAGGTTTTTGCCGGCGAAGCGACACGATTGGCTTATATGACCGACGAAGCAAAGGAAGGACGTGACGCTTTCCTTGAAAAAAGAAAACCGAATTTCGAGAAAAAATGGCTTCCGTAGCCCAAACAACCTTATAATTGGAAACATTTTCAAACGACACCATCGACACATCAACACTACCGCGATTTGAAGAAGTAAACTTTACGTCATTACAACCCGCGTACTGGAAAGTTGTCCTGATAAATCTCGTTATATTCTTTGTGGTGCTGGCCGCCGCAACCGCAGTTGCTGTGTTTCTAAACCCGGTAATGCAGGAATATTTACTCGGAATTGTCGCGACGTTTTTCGTATTATGCGGTATGATAACTCTTTTTTCAAGATTATCGTTTTCCAAAAAGGCATACGCTTTCAGGGAGCATGACGTATTGTTCAGGAGCGGCATAATCGCCACTACAACCGTTGTTGTTCCTTACAATCGCATCCAGCATGTCGCGCTGCATGAAGGCTTGATTCCGCGTAATTTCGGACTTGCGGAAATCCATATTTTTACCGCCGGAGGGAACGGCAGCGATCTCGAAGTTCCGGGAATAGCAAAAGACGAGGCCGAGAACATCAAGCAACTGCTGATGGGCAAAATTAAAAAGGAGTTATAATGACCGATTTCAGTAAGCCGCAACGGCAGTCGCCGATTGGCGTTCTGGTCATGTTTTTCGATACCGTCCGCCAGTTCATTCGCGCATTCTGGCCGGTGCTGCTCTTGTACGTTTTTCGTGCCGAAACGGTTGACAAATTGGTGGTAGGGCTCGGAATCATCGGGTTTATAGCCATCACAGCCATTACTGCTTATCTAAAATATCTGAATTTTACGTTTCACATCGATACCGAAAACGAGGAGTTCGTCATCAACGAAGGCGTCTTTAATAAAAGCAAGACGGCGATTCAGCTTGAGAAAATCCAGCAGGTCAACGTAAACCAGTCGCTTGTGCAGCGAATAATTGGCGTATATGCGCTTGATGTGGATTCGGCAGGAAGTTCAAACAAGGAAGGGCAGATCAAAGCCGTTTCGCACGATCTGGCCCTGGCATTGAAAGCAAGGCTTCTGGAAAATGAAAAAGAGGTAAACGATGAGGTTGTCTCTGATGAAGACAATGCCGATTTAACTCAAACCCGTCCCATCATCAATATCAGCTTGCTGAGTTTACTTAAAGTCGGGATCACGTCAAATTATATAAGGAGCCTCGGATTATTACTTGCCTTTTTTGTCACTATTTATGAGAATGTTCGCCAGCTTGCCGACAGTGAGGCCATCGACGAAGAACAACTTGAGTTGTATTTGACCGAGGGCTTTATGGCGCGATCTGTAATGATTTTCATTGTGTTCATGCTGGTTCTGGTTTTGATTATCAATATATTGCGCACTGTAGTAAAATTTTTCAATTTCACGATGACGCGCCAAAGCGGTTCCTTATTATTGTCGTTCGGACTGATCAACACCAAGAGTACGATCCTTAGACCACAACGCGTACAGATAGCCGCCGTGACGCGCAATTATTTTCAGAAGAAACTCGATGTTGCCGAGATCAGGATTCGTCAGGCAGGTGGCGGCGAAGGAAAGCAAAAAAACTCCATTGTGGAAATCCCGGGCT
>CAZLWZ010000002.1:0-19641 GCA_964563275.1 uncultured Flavobacterium sp. | reverse complement strand
GGAACGCTTCAAATACCGATGCCTGCTCGCTTAAAGGAATTCCGATCCCGGTATCCTGCACAGCAATCGCAATATTGTTTCCGTGCGGCGCAAAAGTGACTTTGACCTCGCCCTGGTGGGTAAATTTAATAGCGTTGGCCATAATGTTACGCAAAATTTGTTCGAGGCGTTGCGCATCGGTGTAAATTGTCTGCGGCAGCCCTTCTTTCAGGTCAATTCTTAAACCAAGGTCCTTTCGTTCGGCCTGATGGCGGAAGTCGAGATATAATCCTTTGGCAATATCGGCCAAAACTACTTTTTTGACGTGCAGTGTCATCTTACCGGCCTCAATCTTCGAGAGGTCGAGTACTTCATTGATCAGCGTCAGTAAATCATGACCGCTTTTATGTATAACCGATGCGCTTTCAATTTGCTCCGGCGTCAGGTTTCTTTGCTTGTTGGCGGCCAAATCCTGCGACAGTATCAGCAGGCTGTTTAGCGGCGTACGGAGCTCGTGCGACATATTGGCAAGAAACTCCGATTTATATTTGCTGCTGATTTCAAGTTGCGTCGTCTTTTGTTCCACCAAATACTTTGCCGCCTGGACTTCTTTGTTTCGAAGTTCCAGCGCTTTGGTCTGCAGTTCAAGTTCCTCATGCGTAGCCTGCAGACGTTCGTGCTGGATTTCGAGATTGTGCGCATATTGCTCAAGTTCGGCATTTACAAGCGATAATTCCTGCTGCTGCTTTTGCAACTCCACGGCCTGCCGGGCGAGTTCTTCGGCCTGCCGGCGGGCAAGGGTCACATCGGTTGCAATTTTTAAAACTTTATAAGGTTTTCCCTGGCCGTCCAAAATGGGGTTGTAATTACCTTTGATCCAAACAGTATCTCCTGTTTTTGTGATACGCATAAATTCTCCTTCCTGATATTCTCCATTCTGCAGATTGCTCCAGAATTGTTTGTATTCAGCGCTTTTGCGTTCCTCCTGATCGATTAGGATGCTGTGGTGTCTTCCGGTGATCTCATCGGCCCTGTAGCCCATTATGTTTTCAAAGATTGTGTTGGCATTCAGAACATAACCCTGCATATCGAATTCGATGGCAAAACTGGATTTAAAGATAGCCATTCGGATCGCATCGATTTCAATCTGTTGCTTCTTTGCATTGGTGATGTCGGACGCAATTTTAATTATTTTGTATGGACGGCCCTGAGTATCGAATATGGGGTTATAATTTCCCTTGATCCACACAATCTCTCCGTTTTTGGTGATTCGGCGGTATTCACCAGACTGGTATTTTCCCTGCTTTAGGTTTTTCCAAAAATTTCGGTATTCGTCACTGTCTTTGTAAAGGTCATCTACGAAAATGCTGTGGTGTTGCCCTACGACTTCATCAGATTCATAACCCATAGTTTCAAGAAAGCTATCGGTGGCATTCAAGATGTTTCCTTCAAGGTCAAATTCTATGGTAAGGTTTGATTTATATATCGCTGTCGTAATAGCATCAATCTCTATCTGCTGCTTTTTTGTAAGGGTGATATCGGTCGCAATCTTCAGCACGCGTACAGGCTTCCCGTGTTCGTCAAAAATCGGATTGTAGTTTCCGTGCAGCCATACCGACTGACCGTCTTTCCTAATTCGCTTAAATTCATCCTGCTGAAAAGTTCCCTTGCGGAGGTTGGCCCAAAATTCAGCATAATCAGGATGGTCGGCGTAACCAGGCTCTAAAAAAATGCTGTCGTGCCTTCCCAGCACCTCGTCTCGGGAATAGCCAAGAAGGTTCAGAAATATATCATTTACATCGACAATATAACCTTCCAGATCAAATTCGATAGAAGCATTTGATTTATTGATCGCGCTGATCCTGTTTTGCAGTTCGTGCTCCTTGATCATCAATTGGCCGATGACTTTTTGAAGATCACGCCGTCCGTTGGCGGTGTTTATACTTACCGATACAGCATCGGCTATGCCCGAAAGCAACTGCAGCTGGTCATTCGTGTAGGACCCCGTTTTAATGAGCTCCAGTACTGCGACCGTACGTGTTTCAAATATTATAGGAAAGATAAGTAGTGTTTTATCGTCGCCAAATTGCTCAAGAGTGGTTTCATCCGACTTAGGAGCGCGAATCATGCGCGGCTGCCTGTCTTCTGCCACCTTGCCAATAAAACCTTCACCGGCGCTAAAAGTTCTTGTCGGTGTATGCGCCGAACCAAAGCTAAGATATGGTTTCAGCATCGTGTTCACGGGCATATAAATTATACCAGCCAATGCCAAATCTTCATTTTTTAAAAAATCTAATGTAATCCTGAAAATATCGGATAACTTCTTTTCGCCTTTGATAAGTTGACTAAAGTAGCTGTTGCGGCCAAGCAGCGAATTGTGCAGCGATTTGTTTACAGTAAAGGTGCTGATTCGTTGCTTTTGCTGCAGGACAGGTGTCAGCTCTTCGGAACCGGATTTTTCCATTAATATATTTTCGTTATGCGTTTGTTTAAGCTGACAATACAGCTGCGTTTTTGTTTATTCGAAACTTTATGCAGTACCGGCTGATGATATTCTAAAAAATAGAACCGCCACGCATCCCAGAATCGACAATTTAATTGTTTTTTAACAACTTCACAAGTTATGGCTTTGTATTAAATAAGTTTTACACAATTCACACGTTTTTCCGATTGCCGATTGCAGCCGGTTGTAGGCAGGGGTACGTCATCTTTCGATTATTTTCGTACTTTAGAAGCACTAAACACTCTGTATGTTGAAACGCTTAAGGAAACTTTTCGGCAGTAGCTCTGTCAACAAATTATTGCTCGTTCCTTACAAAAGTTATGGAACAAATTTCCATTTATACGTAAAGGGCAGGGCACTTGACAATGCGCCACTTGAAATAGTCGATAAGAATTTGTGGCAAACCATCGGCAACACCTTTAAGCAATTCAACACGTACGAAATCGCTGATTTTGAGGTGAGGATTCACATTGCCGGTATCAGCCTGAGCACCAAAACCGACCGAAAAGGCTATTTTTTATTTGATGAAATTCTTCCTGCCGACATTGCTATGCTGGCCGATAGCGAAGGCTGGGTTCCTTTTACGATTTCGGCGGTCACACCAGGAGGTGAAGCAAAAGAATTTGAAGGTGAATTGTTGATTCCTGAACCTGAGGCCGATTTCGGTGTGATCAGCGACATTGACGACACGATACTTCACACCGGTGTAACATCGGTATTAAAATGGAGGCTTATACGGAACTCGTTATTTGTAAACGCATACCGAAGGCTGCCGCTCAACGGCGCGCCCGAATTGTACCGGAAGTTGCACTGCGGCGTCAATGGAAGGGAAAAGAACCCAATATTTTACCTGAGCAATAGTCCGTGGAACATGTATCAATACCTGAAAATGTTCCTCGATCACAACGGTTTCCCGAAAGGGCCAATTCTGCTGCGGAGCTTCAGTAGTATGTTCCAGCGCGCCATTGAATCGGAAAAACCACATAAGCAGAAAGAGATCATTAACCTGCTTGACACATATCCGGATTTAAATTTTATATTGATTGGCGACAGCGGCGAGCATGACGCATCGATTTATACCGAAATCGCGGCGCAGTTCCCGCATCGTATTTTATGCATTTATCTGCGAAGTGTAAAACACCGCCGCCGGATGCGTTACGTTCGAAGTATCGTTGACAACTTCACGACAACACCGGTATTGTTGGTCGAAGATTCCGCCGAAGCCGAAATCCATGCTCGTGCGCACGGATTTATATAGAATAGTTGAAATTCCCGTAGGTGAACAAAGAATAGTGGATCTCGCAAACGAATTCCTGCCTTAGGATTATTTCTCGGAAGTTTTCCCGGGATTATCCGGCACATCGATGTCTTCTTTCTCTGCTAATTCCCCGAAGCCGTCCTGGAAGGTGCCTTTCCATCTTTCGACACCTGTGCGGAATGCTGTTCGGGCTATCATGTGGGCTGCTACCGGCGCTGTCAGCACCAGAAAGAAAATGATGGCAAGTGATTTTGTCGTAACCGAAACATCAGGGAAAAGTATCGCCGCGCATACCAGGAATAAACCGACGCCCAAGGTCGCGGCTTTTACTGTCACTGAAAGCCGCAGGTAAAAATCGGGCATCCGAAGAATGCCGATCGCAGCCGACAGTACTGCCAGTGCACCGAGTGTACTTATAACGCAAATCAGAATATTAATCATTGTTGTTTCTTTTATTAATATAATATGAAAAAGCGATTGTGCCCAGGAAAGCGATCAGCGCGAGTATCATCGCGATATCAAGGTAAATTGCCTGCTTCGTGCGGATGCTGTAGGCGGCAATCGTCGCGATTCCTATTGTAATGACCAGATCGAGCGCCACCACGCGGTCGACCACTTCAGGACCTTTTATCAGTCTGATGATCACCAGGAATGCCGAGATCGTCAGCATCGGGAAGATTACAAAATCAAAATAATTTTCTATACTCATCTCAGAAGTTCCAGTAATTTCCGTTCAAATCCGTTTCGCACCTGTTCTATAAATATTTCTTTATCCTTTAGATACATTACGTGTATGTATAAAGTTGTGTTGTCGTCGCTTATGTCAAGTATCATTGTTCCCGGAGTCAGTGAAATGACCGTGGATAGCAAATTTATCTCGAGACCGGTCTTGGCATTCATTTTATAACTGATTATTCCCGGTGTAAAAAAATATTTCGGCGTGACCACATCAAAGGCCACCTGGATATTTGCCCGTATCATCTCGTAGATAAAATACAGCGCGAAATAAATTGCTTTTGGAATTCTTGTAAAATAACGTCTGTCCTGCTGACTTCGGTTCATTATCCATAGGATAAAGTAGCCCACCACAAATCCGAACAAAAAGTTCGTATAAAACATCTGTCCGGTTAATGCTACCCATATAAATGAAAGCAACAGGTTCATTAAAAACTGTTTTACCATAATTCTATTATTTAATCCCCTAAAACTGCGTCGACATACGCCGTGGTGTCCATCATCTCGGCCGCAATTCTATCGGATATCGTTATTATCATTTCGGCATTAAAGCCAATATAAAGTGTGACCGATGCCAGAAGCAACACCGGCAGCACAAAAAATATTTTCCGGCCGGTTCTCATTTCCCCAAAACTGTCCTGTATGATTTCATCGGTCGATGCTTCTTTCCAGAACACGGCTGCCCAAAGTTTTGCCAGTACATATAAAGTAACAAAACTTCCGATTATAATTCCCGCGATCATCCAGCCGTTTTGCACTAAAAAAGCGGCCTCAATCAGATATATTTTAGGCCAAAATCCCGATAGCGGAGGAATTCCAACCAGTGAGAACAGAACTACCGCGATTACCAGCGAAAGCTTGGGGTATTCATTGTAAAGTCCGCCGAGCCTTGTCATATCCATCGTTCCGCGCATTTGCCTGATCAGTCCGGCAATCAGGAACAGATTCGTTTTGATGATAATGTCATGAATCAGATAAAAAACAGCCCCAAGGATTGCCAGATGAGTGTATAATCCCAGCCCGCCTACAATAAAACCGATGTGGCATACAATCAGATAGGAAAACAAACGCCTGACATTGGTTTTGATCAAAGCGCCGAGTGCGCCGGTCAATATCGTCATAATAGCAATCACGATGAAAACAATTTTCATAAAATCATCGGGTGCAAAAACAAGTGTGAAAACTCGGAACAATGCGTAGAGTCCTACCTTAGTTAATAGACCGCCAAATATCGCTGCTACTGCCGATGGTGGCGTATGATAGGACGAGGGCAACCAGAAATACAACGGAAATACGGCCGATTTTATACCAAATCCGATCAGAAAAAACATGGCAGTGAGATTTACGATCGACTGATTTTCGATCAGCGGGATTTTCTGTGAGAGATCGGCCATATTTAAAGTTCCCGTAATTCCGTAAAGAATACCGACACCAGTCAGAAAAAATGTCGACGCGAGGATGTTCAACGCCATGTATTTGACGGCGCCTTCCAGTTGTGCTTTTCTTCCGCCGAGGGTCAGTAAAACGAATGAAGCAATGATGATGACCTCAAACCAGACGTACAAATTAAAGATATCACCGGTTAGGAAAGCGCCGTTGAGTCCCATTATCAAAAAGTGGAAAATAGGAAAGTAGCCGTACAACATCCGCGCGCGACCAACGCCCACCACAGAGAAAATCGACACCGACAACGCCACGACCGAGGTTAGCAGCACCAGCATCGCGCTAAAAGTATCGGCGACGAAAACAATCCCAAAGGGTGCTTTCCAGCTCGCGGCAGTCAGCGTCATTATGTCGCCCTGAAAAACATTCCGGAACAACAGAAACGCTACTACCACGCCAAGCGCGCTTGCCGCAATGCTGATGATTCTGTGCGTTACTGTTTTTCGCCAGAATACCAGCATCAGCAATGCTGCAAAAAGATTGGTCAGAACGGGCAATATTACAAAGTTATCGCTCATAAATCTTCTTCTTCAGGGGTGTTAAGATCATCGAGGTCATCTGAACCTATTAATGCATAGACCCTTTTTAACAGCACAATCGCGAACGATGTGAGCCCGAAACTGATTACGATAGCCGTCAGTATCAGTGCCTGCGGAACCGGATCGGCGTAAATGTCGGCAAAAGTTTTTAGTGAAGCGCCGATCACGGGCGGTTTGGCCTTGGTGATGTTTCCAAGCAGAAAAATCAAAACATTTGTAGCATTCCCCAGGATCAGGATACCCAGCAGCAGGCGGACCATGCTTCGCCTCAGAATGAAATAGATTCCGGCTGCATAAAGGATGCCTATTAATATGACAAGTAATAGTTCCATCAGTGCGTATATTGTGAGATTGTAAAAAGAATGGTAAGCACGACGCCTACTACTACCAGATAAACGCCAATGTCAAAAAACAGCGCCGTCCCGACCGTGCCGATGATGGGAATGTTATATTCAAACCAGATTCCTGTCATCATGGGCACTCCCCAAAACATAGGCAATACCATGCTTAAGGAGGCGACGATCAGTCCGATGGGTATAAGCGACAGCGGCTTACGACGTAGCAGCTTTAGAGTTTCGTCGGTTCCGTACGCAAAGCTGTGAAGCACGAATGCGATAGAGGCGACAAGGCCGCCAACAAAGCCTCCTCCGGGATGATAGTGGCCGCGCAGCAACAGGAAAAACGAGAACAGCAGCAATATCGGCAGCAGGTAACGCGAGGCAGTTTGTAAAATAATGCTTCTCATGCTATTCTTTTTCAGATGATTTTAATCTTAATTTTATAAGGCTATAAACTCCGAGTGCCGCGATACTGAGAACAACGATCTCAAACATTGTATCGACACCGCGAAAATCGACGAGAATCACGTTTACCACATTCTTGCCTTTCGCAAGTGTGTAGGCAAATTCGCCATAGAAATCACTGACTTCTTTGGAGGTTGGCACCTGCAGTACACGAATCGCTATCAAGGACATCAGCGTCCCAAACGATAGCGCAACTAAAGCATCACGCAAAACGATCTGCTTATTATTTCCTCCAAAACTCATAAACGACGGAAGGTTAAACAACACCAGTACAAACAAAACGACGATAAGTGTATCGATTGTAAATTGCGTGATCGCGAGGTCCGGTGCGCTATAAAAAACAAATAAAAGGCAAATCGCATAACCAATGATGCTGGTACCGATGACGGCTGTCAAACGCGATTTCGTTATTAGCGTCATGACCAGCCCGGCTACAAGAAAAAGTACTGTCGCCGCTTCATAAATGCTTATGGCTGACAGTCGGGAATAATCGATCGCAATCGGGCCTCCATCTACTAGTTCGTAAATCAGCAGTACCTGCGCAAACAGGATGATTTTCAGAATATACGATCTAAGGAATCCATTGTGCATCACATTGGTGTACCAGTGTGCAAACCGGGTGAAAGTACCTGACAGCAGCCGGAAAACCGATTGTGGCGATAGTACGTGGAATTTATCCACAAATGCCTGAAATGCCGCCTTGGGTGTATTCAGGAAATAGATAATCGTTCCGACTGCGAGTGTAGCCAGGCTGAGCCAAAGAACGGTATTGAAACCGTGCCATACTGCCAGATGCACCGGAACCTCCTCGCCCGAAACCGCAGCTACCATCGGTGCAATAAGCGAATCACCAATCAGGGCGGGAAAACAGCCAAACGAGAATCCTGCTATTCCTAATAATAGTGGTGGTACCCACATCCATCGGGACGGCAGATGGATCTTGCTGAACTTCTGCGGAAGGTTTCCGGAAAAGGGCCGAATTCCAGCCATAAACCCAGCGGCGACCAGACACGTATTTGTTAGCACCGCGACAATTGTAATGTATAGCGCATACGAGACGTTCGCCTGCAGCGTAGCTTCATAAATCAGATCCTTGCCGACGAATCCCAGGGACAAGGGTAAACCGGCACTGGACAAAGCGGCAAGCACCCCGGCGATATAAACCGGCTTCAGCACTTTTCGCAAACCCGATACTTCCAGCAGGTTGCGGGTTCCGGTTTCATGGTCAATAATCCCGGTTATCAGGAATAATGCGGCTTTGTAAAGTGCGTGTACGACAATGAAGGTCGTCATTGCAATGAAAGCCTCCTTAGTGCCGAGTCCGATGAGAAACGTCAGGATCCCCAAAGCTGAAATGGTCGAGTAGGCGAGGACCGCTTTTAAATCGGTGCGGAAAAGTGAATGAATTGCCGAATATAACATCGTAAAACCACCAACGATCATTAGTGTGTTCTGCCATTCGGCTGTGCCACCAAGGATTGGCGACATACGTGCGAGCAGGAAAATTCCGGCTTTGACCATCGTGGCCGAATGAAGGTATGCCGACACCGGCGTTGGCGCCTTCATTGCACCAGGCAGCCAGAAATGGAACGGGAACTGCGCCGATTTCGTAAATGCTCCCATAAATATCAGGAACAAGATCAGCGGGTAATAGCTGTGGCTGGCAATGACATCGGCCGATTCCAGCAGTTCCTGAACCGAGTACGTGCCGGCGACCTGACTTAAAGCGATAAGTCCGGCAAGCAGGAAAAAACCACCAAGGCCCGTAATGCTTAGTGCGGTGATCGCGCTTTTACGTGACTCGGCGCTGTCGTTGTTGAAACCTATCAGAAAGAACGAGCTGATGCTGGTAAGCTCCCAAAACACGAACAGCAACAGAATATTATCGGATAAAACCATTCCGAGCATGGCCGACATGAACAGGCACAGATAGCCGAAGAAACGATCCATAAATTTATGCCCGCGCAAATACGAACCTGCGTACACGAAGATCAGTGTGCCAATCCCGGTGATAAGCAAACTGAACAGCAGCGACAGACCATCGAGCCTGAAATCGGCGTTGATGTTCAGCGATGGCACCCATTCATAGCTTTGTAATAGTACGGTACCCGATTTTATTACCGGAACCTGAAGTAAGAAGTACGTAAATAATGACAGCGGCAGAAGGCTTAATATGATGCTTCGGCCGGAGCGGAAGTATTTTCCGAACGGTATTAGAATGCAGGCCACAAGCAATCCGGCAAGTACAGATAACAGCATCTATTTTTGGCGTTTGCCCAAAAATAACAATTTAACACCGATGGTGAAAGTTAAATGAGGAAAGATTACGAAGTCTTTTCCGAACATTCTGTACAAAAAACTATGGTTCAGAAGTATAAAAAGCCTTACATCTTCAGGAGGTGCTCTGTAATCTTCTACCGACGAGCAAACTAAAAAAAAAATGCACCAGGTAAGCGACCTCAGTACACTTGCAATTTAGTATATTTACGGACATTGAGCTCCGCACCATCCGGTGTCTTATTAAAGTAACAAAGATGAAAATTCAAGTAATTTTAGGCTGCATCCTGTTTTCAGTACACGCATTTGCGCAGTCGCCGGTCCATCAGGCACAACCTACGAAGATTATGCAGCAATCTTCAATGACAGACGATCAAAGGGCAGAACTTTATAAAATAGTTGAAGAACTATCAGCGGAAGTTCAATCGGATTCAACAGCAACTCAAAAATATGAGATGAGAGCCAAATTATATTTCGTTTTGAAAGAATATAAAGAGGCAATATCAGATTATGATTTCCTGATAGCAAAAAATCCCATTAGCGCACAATTATATTATTCCCGCGGCCTGAGCAAACTTGCGGCAAATGATATATTCAATGCATGTGATGATTTTAAGAAGGCAAAAGATTTAAACTATGATTTTGGTGGCGGCGAGCTGTTGTTGCTGTGCCGCTAAACCGGCGCCCATGAGTATAGCACGCAAAAAAAAAGAGCTTCGTTAATGAAACAGATTCTTTTATTAATTGGTGTACTTATCTTGTCGTCCTGTGCGACCAATAAATATCACGCCTCCGATGTGACCGGAAGCGACATTTCGCAAATGATGTATTTCGAACCGATGGCATACATATATTTTGTCGAAAAAGGGAACAAAGCACTGTTGAACGATTCACTGTCGGCGATAACCAAAACAAAAGTTGACTCTCTTTTAACTAACAATAAACCTAAGTACCGGCTTTCCGACAAGATAACGATCAGCAATGATACCCTCCGGCAGCGTCTTGAAAATGAAATAGCATACTTAGCCGATCAAATACAGAGGCGGGTTTACATCGACGGGATTCCACTGACTCCCACTATTGATTCTGTTCTCGAGAGCAATGGGCAGCGGTTCGCGATGGCAACTGTCGCAACCGGATTCGGACGCATTAAAGGAAATTATAGCGGGCAGGTTGCCAAAGGCCTGGCCGTAGGCATATTGTCGATGGGTATGGTCATGACCAATATGAAAAAGTCACAATTTCTGATGCATGCATTCATTTTCGATTCAGAAAAAAATGAAATTGCTTTTTACCGGAAATCAGTCGCGGCAGAGAAAGAACCAACCGACACCCGGATCATTGAGAAACAGGTGAATTTGTTGTTCGAAGACTATTTTTACAACGACAATTAATAGCTAAACTGCCGGATAATTAGGCGTTCTTCCAAATTATTTTCAGTAGTTAGAGCCGAAGCTAAGTCGTCAATAATGCTTTTAATCGTATCTTAGCGTATGTCATGGAAGTCGACGGTTGCATTTCGCTGCGTTTATAAACTGGCCATAAGGACGAAAAATGTTAATACTATTTTTCATGGAAAATAAATACTCTGTTCCCGCGCAAACCCGAATCGGGCATGTGCACCTTAAAGTTGCTGATCTCGACCGGTCCCTGGCGTTTTACGTCGGGCTGCTGGGTTTTGAAGTAACGATGATGTACGGTAGTCAGGCTGCGTTCATCTCAGCAGGTGGGTATCACCACCACATCGGCTTAAATACCTGGCATAGCAAAAATGCGCCGCCCGCCAATCAAAATGCTGTTGGCTTATATCATACAGCAATTGTCTATCCCACAAGAAAGGATCTGGCAGTAATATGCGACCGTCTTCTGCAGGCGCGATATCCGCTGACCGGTGCGAGCGACCACGGCGTATCAGAAGCATTGTATCTTGATGATCCCGACAAGAACGGCGTCGAGCTTTATTGGGATAGGCCAAAAGATATGTGGCCGCTCGTCGATGGTGCACTCAACATGTTCACACGCGCTCTTGATGTTGAAGACTTGCTTAAAGAAAATCAGATGAACTCACAGTAGGCCATTCGATTAAATCAGTAAAATTGCATGGATGTAACTATTGAGAATATAGTATTAATTGGATCACTTTTACTCTTCATAAGTATTATCGTTGGAAAAACCTCCTACAAATTCGGCGTGCCAACGCTACTATTCTTCTTAACCATCGGAATGTTGGCGGGCTCGGATGGGATTGTAGGCCTTCAGTTCAACAATCCAAAGGTTGCTCAATTCATCGGTATTGTCTCATTAAATTTTATTTTGTTCTCTGGAGGATTGGACACCAACTGGAAATCGGTAAAACCAATTCTCAACATAGGACTTGCGCTTTCAACCGTAGGCGTTTTATTAACGGCGCTTACCCTGGGAACATTTGTTTGGTTTGTAACCGATTTCACTATTTATGAAAGTATGTTGCTGGGCTCAATCGTCTCTTCAACAGATGCGGCTGCTGTGTTTTCGATATTGCGCGGAAAAAGCCTGGCGCTAAAGGCTAATTTAAGACCGATATTGGAGTTGGAAAGCGGAAGTAACGATCCGATGGCATACGTTCTGACCATTGCATTCCTGACTTTGGTCGTCAATCAGGATCAGAGTCTGGTTTCAATCATTCCGCTGTTTTTGCAGCAGATGGTCTTAGGTGCGATCGCCGGACTCGCGTTTGGTAGATTGAGCAAGATAATAATCAACAGAATCAAACTTGATTTTGAGGGATTGTATCCGGTTTTGGTTATCGCACTGATGTTCATCACTTTTTCTGCTACCGATTTTCTGGGCGGAAACGGATTCCTGGCAATATATATCTGCGCATTATACCTTGGCAATCAGGATTTAATACATAAAAAGACAATCCTTAAGATGTATGACGGTTTGGCCTGGCTGATGCAAATCGTGCTGTTCCTGACGTTGGGCCTCTTGGTGTTTCCATCGCAGGTAGCGCCTTACATAGGGATAGGACTTATGATTTCGCTGTTCCTCATAATTGTAGCGCGCCCTGTCAGTGTATTTTTAAGTTTGATGTTTTTTAAGATGAAACTGCGGCGGCGTTTTTACATTTCGTGGGTTGGATTGCGCGGGGCGGTGCCAATCGTTTTTGCGACATATCCACTTCTTGCCGGTATTGAAAAGGCCGATATGATTTTCAACATCGTATTCTTTATTTCAGTTACTTCGGTGCTGATTCAGGGCACGACACTGCCAATCGTCGCAAGGTGGCTTCATGTGGCCTTGCCTCAAAAAGTAAAGCCTATTTCGGAGGCTGAAAAACTGATTCTGGACCTTCCAAAATCCTCCCTGCAGGAATTCGAAATTTTGCCGGGTTCCTTTGCGGTGAATAAAAGAATAATCGATTTAAATTTTCCCCGATCAGCGTTTATTATAATGATTATCCGAAACGGTGAATACATCAGGCCCGGCGGATCAACAGGAATTGCAGCTAATGACGTATTGGTGGTCCTGGCCGATAAGGAAGAAGATTTTGTGGAGGTTGTACATGCACTGGAAGGACCCAAATAACTGAAGCCGCTGTATTAGTATTACTAACGCAGCGGCAGAGTCAGTTGATGGTAAATTTGCGGAAAGATTGCCCTTACCATTAAAAAAAGTCTGTTATTGATGCATTTTTACTTTGCCGCGGCTGGCTTCACTTCGGGAAGTTTCATTGCCCGATGCTATATCATTTACAGCGTTAAGCGCCACATCACTCAGCAGCATGTCGGCTTCTTTCTCCTCAGCCAGCGTCTGTGTCAGCAGCTTTGCGGCTTCATTCTGGCCCAACGCTTTTGCAAACGCGCATAAAGTACCATAAGTCGCAATTTCGTAATGTTCTATTTTTTGCGAAGCTGCGATAATGCCGGCATCGCGTACAGGGCCAGGAGCGGTTTCCCCGAGGATTTCCTCGCCTTCGCGGATAAGTCCGGCCATTGCTTCACATTTTTTACCCTCTGCTTTTTCGCCAATGATCTTAAAGACGTTTTCCAGTCGGGTCAGTTGGTTTTGCGTCACCGTTATATGATCTTTTATAGCCGAGGCAAGCGATGGCGATGTGGCGTTGCTCATCATCATCGGAAGCGCTTTCATCAATGCGTTTTCGGCCCAGTATATATCTTTAAGAGAATCAACGAAAAGTCCGTTTAAATCGGTAGCTGCCCCCGATGCAGCTTCTGCCATACCGGTGCTTTGTGCTTTCATGGCACTGCCGGCCGCGGTTGTGTCTGATGTTTTCATATTTTTTGTTTTTTATATTATAGTTTACCTTCCCGGTTCCAAAACCGGTGTTTGCCCAAAGCTGTTATAAATTTACCGGCATATTTCTCATCTGCAGGCTGGTTGCTCAACATAATTCCTTCATCGCCTGCTTCAGCAAATAAAGGCGCAAGATGTGTCGAGTTTATGAAATCGGTACCCCGTGCATCAGCACCGATCAATTTACAGTGACGGTAGGCATCCGATATGAAATCGACCACATTGGCATCGCCTTTTAATGAATCAAAATCACCCGGTGCCAGGAAAATAGCATCGAATAGAACAGATGCCGAAGTGACAAAACTAAAGTCCACCGGGAGTTCACCACCCGCGTCGGTCGTGATAAAACCAAGATGTGGCGCGACGATTTTTGCCGTGACACCTTCCTTTTTTAGTGATGCTTTCAACGCCATAACCGAGGCTTCGGTTGCACCGTCTGAACATACAATCGCAACTTTTCGGGTCTCTACCGATGGTTCATATCTCGGGCTCTTAAGCATACTCAGCGTATCATAAGTCTTGACCTTGTCCTTTACCTTTCGCGGCTCGTTTGCCTTCGGATCGGCTTCCGGCGAAACCCCTTTATTCATTGGAAGTTCCACATCCATCGGAACCTTTAACCCCAAAGCGTTTGCGACATCGGCAGCAAGGTCGGTATTGACCTGCGCGAGGAGTCCGAGCATGCGCACGCGGATTTCCATAGTTTCCACCTTTCCGATTTCAAACGTCAATGCTTTTGAGATGTGTCGCTTTTCTACATCGGTCTGGCTTTCGTAAAACATCCTCGCCTGTGAGAAATGATCGTTAAAACTTTCACTGCGTGCACGTACCTTATGTGCATCGATCCTTTCGTTATGGCTAACGAAGCCCCCCTGCGCCATGGCCGCCTGATACGGGCAACCGCCTCCGAGTGAATTCGGAAAATAGCTCACGCGGCCCTGGTCGACCTGCTGGCGGTGGTACCCGTCACGTTGGTTGTTGTGCATTGGCGAGATTGGCCGATTGATCGGTATCTCGTGAAAGTTAGGGCCGCCAAGCCGAATCAGTTGCGTGTCGGTGTACGAGAACAATCGTCCCTGCAGCAGCGGGTCGTTCGTGAAATCGATTCCCGGTACGACATGCCCCGGGTGGAAGGCAACCTGTTCGGTTTCGGCAAAAAAGTTGTCGGTATTCTTGTTCAGGACCATTTTACCGATGATTTGTACCGGAACAAGTTCTTCAGGAATCAACTTCGTCGAATCGAGCAGGTCAAAGTCAAATTTATGTTCATCGGCCTCGGAAACTACCTGTATGCCAAGCTCCCACTCAGGAAAATGGCCCATTTCTATAGCCTCATAAAGATCCTGACGGTGGAAGTCGGGGTTTTTGCCCGATATTTTCTGCGCCTCATCCCATAGCACCCCGTGCGTACCCAATTTCGGTTTCCAGTGGAATTTTACAAAATGCGATTCATTTTTAGCGTTGATAAGCCGGAAAGTATGCACGCCGAATCCTTCCATCATCCGGTAGCTTCGCGGAATAGCGCGATCCGACATCACCCACATAATCATGTGCATCGACTCGGGCATCAGTGAAATGAAATCCCAGAAGGTATCGTGTGCGGCCGATGCCTGCGGAATTTCATTGTGCGGCTCCGGTTTGATCGAATGAACGAGATCGGGAAATTTATTTGCATCCTGAATGAAGAAGACAGGAATGTTGTTCGAGACAAGATCATACACTCCCTCCTGCGTGTAAAATTTTACCGAAAATCCCCGGACATCACGTGCCAGATCGCTCGAACCTCGGGATCCTACAACCGTCGAAAAACGGGCAAATACCGGGGTGCGTTGGCCATTCTCCTGAAGAAAACCCGCTTTTGTGAGTTCGGGAATCGCGTTCGTAACTTCAAAATAGCCATGTGCTCCGGTGCCACGCGCGTGTACTACACGTTCAGGTATGCGCTCATGGTCGAAGTGCGTCATCTTTTCGCGGAAGATAAAATCCTCAAGCAACGACGGACCACGTTCGCCGGCCTTAAGCATGTTGTTGTCGTCGTTGATCTTTACGCCCTGGTTGGTAGTTAGGAATTTGTTTGTGCCATCTGACTTGTGCACGAGCAGATCTCGCTGCTTTTCGTTTTGTAGGTTTTCCTGAGGTTTGTCGTTTTTCTTCATCTGCTTATGTATTTGAAACAAACAAGGTACTGATACTCCTGAGAATCATCGTTACAGGATTCACATGGATTTACATAATTCCCATGCTTTTCGCAGAGCGCATTAAGATTATGCAAGATTTATTCTTAATTTTGATTGTGGCGCAACGGAAGTACTAACGAAACCTTCTAAAATTTGAAACAACAAAAATACACCGTATACATTAAAGCTCCTGCCGAAAAAGTTTACAGGACCATGCTGGGCCTTGATAACAAGCAAACTTACAACGACTGGACATCGGCATTTAATCCCACATCTTCATACGAAGGTAGTTGGGAGAAAGGAAGCAAGATTCATTTTGCCGGTACGGATGAGAATGGAAAAGTAGGAGGAATGGTATCGGAAATTGCCGAAAATTGGCGTGCCGAATTTGTGTCGATCCGGCATTACGGAATTCTCGATGGCGATAAAGAGATTACATCGGGGGAAATGGTAGAAAAGTGGGCCGGCGGCTTTGAAAATTACAGTTTCAGAGAACAGGACGGAGTAACCACAGTTACCGTTGAAGTTGACGTCACAGGAGAGTCAGTCGATTATTTTACCAATACATATCCCTCGGCGCTGGACAAACTGAAAAAGAGTGTCGAAGGTTCATCACCATCTTCTGAAAAATAAAAAAAATGACGGCAGGTGAAGTACTTAACGAACTAAAGTCGCTTGGGAACGAAAGAATGCGTGCCCACAACACCAAGTACGGTGCAGGAGAAAACCAGTACGGCGTTAAAATGGGCGACATACGTGCTATTGCCAAAAAGATTAAAACAAATCATCGCCTGGCGCTGGAACTTTGGGAGACCGGAAACATCGAAGCACGATTTCTGGCGATCCTGATTATGAAGCCGACGGAACTCACTACCGAAGAAATCGACCGACTGGTGCGGTCCGAGAAATTTCCACATATAGCCGATTGGCTCAGTGCCTATGTAATAAAGAATCATCCTGACAAAGATACACTTCGGGAAATGTGGATGAAATCTGATGATCCCATGGCACTGCGCGCCGGATGGAGCCTGACCGCCGGGAAGATCACCAACAGCCCTGGGGATCTGGATGTTTTAAAACTGCTTGACAGGATCGAACTCGAAATGCCGCATGCTGCTCCCGAAGCACAGTGGACCATGAATACGACCCTTGCCCAGATCGGGATCAATATGCCGGAGTTTCGTGAGCGTGCTATTTCGATTGGTGAGAAACTCGGAATGTACAGGGATTATCCAACTTCAAAAGGCTGTACCTCGCCATTCGCACCTATCTGGATCGACGCGATGGTGAGTCGGCAGAAAATGTAAGTCGCTTCTTAATTTCGCACAGCAACTGAAGCAGTTATTTAATGATTCCTTCTTCAGCAGTCGATTCTACTGCCACTTTCGATGTCAGCCTGATATCTTCGTCGGTTAAGCGCTTCTTTTTCCAGTCGCCTTTGGCAAAGACCGCAATAGTGACGATGGCAATCACTACATAAGAAACAGGGAAAGCCCACCAGATGCCATCCACGCCCAGGCCGCCTTTATGCGAAAGAACATAGGCCAGCGGAAATTGCAGGACCCATTGCGACACCAGCGTCAGCATCATCGCGGTGACCGTGCTTCCGGCCGCTCGAAGCACGCCCGTCAGACTTAGCTGCAGACCCAGGAAACCCCACGAGAGGCACATAATCCGCAGAAAATTCGCGCCACCGGCAATAATTGCAGGATCATCAGGAACAAAAAAGGTAATTAGATCGGCTGCGGTAAACCATACGATAATGCCCATAACTGTCAGCGCTGCGAAGCATAATCTCGAACCGGTGACAGCGACGAGTGAAGCCCGTTCGATTTGGCCGGCGCCAATGTTTTGGCCGACCACGGTTGCGATTGCCATAGAAAACCCGATCGCCAGTATCAGGACGACCTGCAGGATGTTGGTTGCAGCACCATAACTTGCCACCGTTACCGTTCCGAAACCGGCGATCAGAAACGTCAGCAACATGATTCCGAGGGCCCGCATAGATTGTTCAATTGATGCAGGAAAACCAATTGAAAAAGCACGCTTTATATGGTTGACATCAGGTTTAAAATCCGATAAAGATATTGAAACACCCTGCTTTCCTCTGAATAAAACGACGAATCCCATAACGCATGCGAGGAACTGCGTGCATAGGGTAGCGAGTGCCGCCCCCATGACTCCCTGTGGCGCAAAAGGACCCCATCCGAAAATAAGCAACGGATCAAGAATAAAATTCAGAAGCACCGTTCCAAATACGATGTATACAGGAAGCGTCACCTGACCGACGCCGCGCATAATCGACTGAAAGACGAAAAAGCTGAAATTAAAAACCAATCCGATAAATGACACCCGCAGGAACCCCAGGGCTCCTTCGTAAACATCGGGCTGCACGTTGAGAAGGTCAAGGAAAAACGGACTTATTATCCATCCAATCAGCCCTAAAAGTATCGAAAGCACCGCGACCAGCAACAGCGTTTGCGCCGCGATATGATTTACGTTTCCTGTTTTTCCGGCGCCGTAATACTGCGCGATCAGAATAGACCCTGCCATCGCAAAACCCATTCCGAGCGACATGCTCAGGAACACAACAGGCGTACTGATGGAAACCGCGGCGACGGCGAAGCCTCCGAGACGGCCTACCCAAAATGCGTCGACCAACTGGTAGGCGGCCTGCAGCAGATTGGCAAGAACAATCGGTCCCGCAAGTTTCAGTAAGGATGTGAGCACCGGTCCCTGAAGTAGTGATTGTTGTCTTTGCATTTCAGAAAATGTTTTAGCTGTTCACGCGGTTCCTGATGATCAGTTGTTCCGATCTGCCGCGTTTTATCTGCACATTTCGGTACCAGCTAAGTCTGCCGAGTTTATCATCGGCTTTGTTTAAGCCTGCCACGATTTTTGCGATCGACGGAAATCGGGGAGGAGGCAGTTCCAGAATGGCACACGAACGTTTGCCGATCAAATAATAGTTAAAAGAGAGATTGACCTGCTGGATGAAATTCTTCTGCCAAAGTTTCGTCGGCCATGGTGCACTGAGCGGTTCCATGTGCAGCGCCTGTGCTAGTGCGATCGAGTCGGCGTCAGCTTCAGGCTGGGTTTTGCTCCACAAGTAAAGGCTTTCGATGGCTTGCTGGTCGTTTTCGGGCATTATGTGGGGCGGTATGCCGATCAGGTAGCCAATGTACTTCCATAAATGATACACTGATTCCGATTCTTTAGCCGTAATTGTCAGCCCCAATTTGCGCAGCCCCTGCATAAATACCAGCGAAAATCCAAGATACGTTGCTACCATGTCCCAATAGTTCAGAGGCTCACCCTGATCGTCAAGGTTCCAGTCGAGCTTTTGTTTAATCATAATCCGCGAATAGGAGTGGACGATGCGCGTTCGCAAACACGAATTAAATCCATCGGCACCAACTGCCAACGCATCTTTTTGGGTAACGGCATACCAGAAGTTGGTCGTGTCGGCAATGCGTTTCACTGCGCCCGAATGAAGCGCGCCGGTGGCAATTAAAGGTTTGTTAATGGCAGCCGACTGGTAGCCGAGCATCAGACTGTAGTTTCGCAATACGATCAAACCCGACTTGCCGGAGCGGTGGCAAACTTTTATTCCCAGATCCAACAGCGACGG
>CAZLWZ010000001.1:0-24564 GCA_964563275.1 uncultured Flavobacterium sp. | reverse complement strand
GACGGATCAGAATATTTTGGACCCTATACCAGCTTTAAAACCGTGCATACCATTCTGGACCTGATCCGCGAGTTGTATTCACTCCGAACATGCAATTACGATCTGTCGCCGGCGAACATCGAATCCGGAAAATATAAGGTGTGCCTCGAATATCATATCGGAAACTGCAAAGGCCCGTGTGAAGCGCATCAGTCACTTCAGGATTATCAGCGAAATGTGGACGCGATCCGGGAAATATTAAAAGGAAATTTTAAGGAAAGCATGCGCGAGTTTAAAAAGCAGATGAATGAATTTGCTTCCGACATGCAATTTGAGCAGGCGCAGCGAATCAAGGAGAAGATTGAGGTACTCGAGAAGTATCAGTCGCGATCAATGGTCGCCAACCCGAAAATCACCAATGTGGATGTATTTTCGATTGTTTCCGATGAAAGTGCCGCATATATAAATTTCCTGCAAATTTCGCACGGGTCGGTTATTCGTTCGCACACACTCGAACTTAAAAAGAAACTTCAGGAATCGGATGAAGAACTGCTTGAACTTGGTATCGTGGAGATTCGTGCGCGATTTCGGCTGACGACGCGTGAGGTAATTGTGCCGTTTCCGATAGATTTGGGCGAAAATATAAAGGTGACCGTTCCGCAGCTGGGCGATAAAAAGCAAATTCTCGAGTTGTCACTGCGCAATGCCAAGTTCTATCGGATGGAGCAAATGAAGCAACTTCAGATTGTCGATCCCGATCGACACACCAAGCGGATAATGTCGCAAATGCAAAAGGATTTGAGGTTACCCACAGAACCGCGGCACATTGAATGTTTTGATAATTCGAATATCCAGGGCAGCAATCCGGTTGCTGCATGTGTTGTGTTTAAAGACGGCAAACCGAGTAAAAAGGATTATCGGCACTTTAATATCAAAACCGTCGAGGGCCCAAACGACTTTGCGTCGATGGAGGAAGTCGTATACCGACGTTATAAGCGATTGCAGGACGAAAATCAGCCACTACCGGACCTGATCATTATTGACGGTGGTAAAGGCCAATTGTCATCAGCATTGAAAAGTTTGGATATGCTTGATCTGCGTGGAAAAATTGCAATTGTAGGTATTGCGAAGCGGCTGGAAGAGTTGTTTTATCCTGGCGATCCGGTACCGTTGTACCTCGACAAAAAATCGGAAACCCTTAAAATTATCCAGCAATTGAGAAACGAAGCGCACCGTTTCGGCATTACGTTTCATCGCAACAAAAGAAGTAAAGGCGCGTTGCAGACTTCGATGGAGTCGATCCCGGGGATCGGAGAGAAGACAATGACGACCTTGATTTCACATTTTAAATCGGTTAAACGACTGAAGCTGGCATCGGAGCAGGAGATTTCGGCTGTGGTTGGTCTTTCAAAAGCGAAAAAAATTACCGACTTTTACAAATCAACAAACAGTAATTCATAATGAAAAACTTCATGCTTCTGGCAATCGGACTGGCATATTTCTCGGCCGCCGTTGCCCAGGAGCAAAATCATGAACTCAGCCGGTCCGAAAAACCTAAAATAGGTCTTGTTTTAAGCGGTGGCGGTGCGAAGGGATTTGCGCATATCGGAGTGCTGAAAGTACTCGAAGAGGCCGGCGTCGAAATAAGCTATATTGGCGGCACGAGTATGGGCGCCATCGTAGGCGGGCTCTACGCTTCGGGGTATAATGCCCGGCAAATCGACTCCATCTTCACGGCAACCGATTTTGACGCGCTGCTTCAGGACTACATTCCGCGCTCGGCAAAAAACTTCTATGGCAAGCGCAATGATGAAATGTACGCGATTTCGCTTCCGTTCGACAAGTTCAGGGTAGGTGTGCCCAGTGCTTATTCGAAAGGTCTTTACAACTACAACCTGCTAACAAAACTGACGCATGACGTGCGGCATGTGAACGATTTCAGCAAACTTCCGATTCCATTCCTTTGCATCGCGACAGATATTGAAACCGGCGAAGCGGTACTCCTGGACAATGGGTACCTGCCGCAGGCAATGTTGGCAAGCGCGGCGTTCCCCTCGTTATTTTCACCGGTTGAAATAAATGGCCGTTTATTGGTGGACGGTGGAGTAACCAACAACTATCCAATCCATGAATTAAAAAAATTGGGAGCCGATTTTATAATTGGCGTTGATGTGCAGGACGACCTGAAGGACCGGACAGAACTGACCGACGCGACCCGCATCCTTGTTCAGATTTCGAATCTGCAAATGATGCAGGCAATGCGGCGCAAGATTGCCGAAACAGACATCTATATCAAACCGGATATCACCAGCTATAGCGTCATTTCGTTCGATCAGGGACGTGAAATCATCAAAAAAGGCGAGCAGGCAGCATCGGTTCACTTTGATAAACTTCGGGACCTTGGAAGCAATTCGTACCATCGTCAGGACAAATCCGTATCGGCAGACAGTTTAGATATCGCCTCAATTTCGCATAATCAGCTTGAAAATTTTACGCGGGCTTATGTCCTTGGAAAACTGCGCTTTAAAGGAGGCCAGAAAATTTCGTATGAAGATTTAAAAAACGGGATCGACAACCTCAGTGCAACGCAAAGTTTCAGCACGATAAGTTATTCTTTTGAGAAGGAAGGCGATAAAGATCTCCTTATGCTGAGGCTGACCGAAAACCCGCTGCGGACGTCCCTGCGCTTTGGATTGCATTATGACGGATTATACAAAAGCGGCGTTCTCGCAAATATTACCCAGAAGAAGGTATTCCTGAAGAATGACGTGGCATCGTTCGATCTGGTTTTAGGCGATAACTTCCGATATAATTTAGACTACTATGTCGATAACGGGTTTTATTTCAGTTTCGGTTTAAAATCCCGTTATTACCGATTTAACCGAAATGTAGGAACCGATTTTAGCGGAGGCGAACTATTTGCTGATCTGGGTTTAAACAGTATCAACGTTAACTTTTCGGAACTGATAAATCAGGCCTATCTGCAGACGATTTTTATTCAGAAATTTATGATTGGTGCCGGAATTGAGCATAAGCACCTGCGGATAAAATCTGAAACATTGGAAACATCGCAACCAGTTTTGGAGGATAGCGACTACTTAAGCGCGTTTGGTTACCTGAAATACGATTCATACGACAACAAATATTTTCCGAAACGCGGTTGGTTCTTCTCGGGCGACTTCCAGGCGTATTTAAGTTCATCAGATTACACAAATGCTTTCGCGCCGTTCTCGATAGCCAAAGGACATGCCGGAATAGCAACAACGCTTTTTAACCGGGCTACACTGCGCGTGGAGTCGGAAGCCGGTTTTTCCATAGGTGAAGAAACATTACCATTTTTTGACTTCTTGCTCGGAGGCTACGGGTTTCATTCGATCAACAACATCAGGCCGTTTTACGGATATAATTTTTTAGATCTTTCGGGTGATAGTTATATCTCAGGTGTCGTTACGCTGGATTATGAAATATTTAAGAAGAACCATATCAATTTTTCTGCAAATTACGCAAATGTCAGGGACAATCTGTTTGATGATATCAACTGGCTGTACAAAGCTGATTATTCAGGCTATGCAGTCGGATATGGATTAGAAACTATGATCGGACCGGTGGAAATAAAATATTCCTGGTCGCCCGAACACTCCCGGGGATTTACATGGTTCTCGGTGGGCTTCTGGTTTTAGCAGTTTTTACAACTCCCGCTCTGGCTCGTCGTCGTTTTCGCTGTAGGAATCAGGTTCAGGCCGCGGCTTTGTTGTCAATACTCTAAAAAAGAAGTAAAGCATAAAGCCCAGCACTATGCCCTGCGTAAGAATCATTGTTATTAAAGCCTCTGTATTCATCTCAAATGTTTTTAATTATTGCGTAGCCCTTCCTTCACGCCGGCGCTTCTTAAACGCTGTATAAACCAATAAGCTTATGAAAACAAACAGGCCAAGCAAGAGGAAACGTGCGATGTTCAGGAAGAACATCCGCTCCTCGAGTGTATCGATCAGAGCCGCATCGGTGGTAGCAGCAATTTGTTCGTAAATTCCGGCGTGGGTTATTGTTTTTACGATCGAACCGTTGTCGAGTGTCCAGCCGTTACCGGCGATCAGGCTGCTTAGATTACCTGACCAGTCGTTGTTCAAAGGTTTGAATAACGATCCCAGGAAAATGATTATAAGCATAATTGGGGTCACAAATTTAATTATGAACCGATATATAGAAGGCACTTTGATATCGGCACCGCTGATGATCTCAGCCCAGCCTTTTTTCATTCCGAATATCCATGAGAATAAGATAGTTTCCAGCATGGCAAATACTACCAGGCTGACAGTTCCTGCCCAATAGTCGTATTCGTCAAAAACCCCGTGGTTAAAGAACAGTACT
This sequence comes from uncultured Flavobacterium sp., assembly GCA_964563275.1. Lineage (GTDB taxonomy): Bacteria > Bacteroidota > Bacteroidia > Flavobacteriales > Flavobacteriaceae > Flavobacterium. Next base: position 20,217 of record CAZLWZ010000001.1, on the reverse strand, counting down.
GTAGGAAGGCCCATTATCAATATCAATAAGCCGAACGACCACGCGCCTTTGTTCCTTCCCCAGTTAAATTCGTCTCGCATAAAGCCCATCCAGGGAGTACCCATGGCGAGTGACGAGGTTATCCCCGCGAAAAACAAAAGTCCGAACCAAAATAAACCCGCAAGCGCCGCTAGTAGTGGTCCCCATTGTTGGAACAGATAAGGCATCGTCTGGAATGCCATTCCGAAGCCGGCATTTTCGATTACCCAGTCAAGACCGAGATACCCTGCTGCAATTGGAATAACGATAAGGCTTCCAAGACATACTTCTACAAATTCGTTCATAAAACCAGCAGATACGGCATTTAAGGCGATGTCATCTTTGGGTTTAATATACGCTGCGTAGCAATGGATTGTTCCCATTCCCACCGAAAGTGTGAAGAAAATCTGGCCTGCAGCCGCCATCCACACCTTGAGATCCAGCAGCGACTCATACTGTGGCGTCCATAGAAAATTAAGTCCGTCCCATGCGTTCGCATCCGGAAACATCTCCGAAGCACCGCTTGTGCCTAGCGTTAAACCGCGTACCGCGAGTATAATTCCGAAGAGGATCAGCAAAGGCATGCCAATTTTCGCGACTTTTTCAATTCCGCCTAATCCTTTCGATAAGATGTAGGTGTTTAACAACAGGCATATAATATAAAAAACAACCGCCTCGTATGGTATTCCCGTAGTAGATTCAGAGATATTGACATATGAATTAAAAAATTCCGCCACACCTGTCTGACCCATTCCTTCAAATGTACCGGCGAGGGAGTGGAATACATATGACATCGTCCAGGACTCGATATAACAATAGTACGCGGCAACCGCTACGTTGGTAAAAATGCCAAATACGCCAATATACTTCAGGATACGACCTTTGACCATTGAATCGAGGATATATGGCGTACTGTGATTGCCTGATTTTCCACCGAACCTCCCCGAGGCCCACTCGATGTAAAGAAGCGGAATACCCATTAACAGAAAACAAACCAGATAAGGGATTATGAACGCGCCACCGCCATTTTGTACCGCCTGGACCGGAAAGCGAAGAAAATTACCGAGTCCGACTGCATTTCCTGCCATTGCAAGAATTAACCCCGTCCTGGTGCCCCAGGATTCTGATTTTACTGCCATAAAAGATCGACGATTGTGTTAAAGGAAACCAAAGATAAAAAAACAAACGTAATTTGGTGTAAATAGCCCTAAAAGCTCCAACTTTTCACCTTTTACCCTTAGCACCCGAGTATTCGCATGCCTGCGCATATTAAATTAATTATAACAATGCCGCCGTAAATTTAATTTTTCCGATATTTGTTGCTATGGAAAAATCGTGGACTGCATTATTGCCATTCCTGAAATATCTTCTTAAAAGGAATCCGGAATAATCTAATTTCTTTAACGGCAATTGGAGTTCGTTTGATTCATCCACTGCTGAGGTCATGAAATTATGAAACCAATAATTTGTAAACGATGCCATTATACCACAAATTAGGGACTTTTCCCCAAAAGAGACATACACAATTTGAAAAGCCTGACGGCGGGTTGTACTACGAGCAATTGTTTGGCACTGAAGGTTTTCACGGCCACTCATCACTGCTGTACCACGTCCATCGGCCAACCCAGGTAATAGAAATTAAAAATTCGATTTCGGTTGAGCCCAAGATAGCCATAGGTAAAAACATCAGATCGTTACTGCTAAAAGGTTTCGAGGTAAAGCCTGCCGATGATTTTCTCGACAGCCGGAAGCCGATGCTGGTCAACCGCGACTGCACGATCGGTCTTGCTGCCCCACGCAAATCACTCCGTAATTATTTCTATAAAAATGCCGATGCCGACGAGATGCTGTTTATCCATAAAGGAAGCGGAAAGTTGCGCACCATGATGGGGAACATTCCATTTACCTATGGCGACTACCTGATTATTCCCCGCGGGATGATTTATCAGATCGAATTTGATACCGAAGAAAATCGCCTGTTTTACGTCGAATCCTTTGCGCCCTTCTATACGCCCAAGCGTTATAAAAACGAGTCGGGGCAACATCTCGAGCATTCTCCGTTTTGCGAGCGCGACTTCATCCTTCCTTCTGAACTTGAAACATTTGATGAAAAAGGGGAGTTCACCATAAAAATTAAAAAAGAAAACATGCTGCACGACGTGGTGTATGCGACACATCCCTTCGATGTAGTGGGCTGGGACGGGTATAACTTCCCATACGGGTTTAGCATTCATAATTTCGAGCCAATTACGGGACGGGTCCACCTGCCGCCGCCAATCCACCAAACATTTGAGACATCGACATTTGTGGTGTGTTCCTTCTGCCCGCGTTTATACGACTACCATCCAAAGTCCATTCCTGCACCGTACAATCATAGCAATATCGACAGCGATGAGGTACTGTATTATGTCGACGGTGATTTTATGTCCCGAAACAATATAGAGCAGGGCCATATCACGCTGCATCCAAAAGGGATTCCGCACGGTCCGGCACCTGGCGCGATGGAGCGCAGTATCGGCCATACCGAGACGCAGGAGCTTGCAGTAATGGTTGATACATTCCGCCCGCTAATGGTTACCGAAGAAGCAATGGGTATTGAAGACGGCAAGTATTATAAATCGTGGGTTGAGTAGTGTCGTGCCTTACCACCATGTAACGATGTATTGTTAACAAAGCAGAAAATTAATAAACTGCGGGACTGTCCGCTAAAAAGAAAATAAAATGTCAAAAGAATTAAAATCAGTAGAGTACGGATTAGAAAAAATATTTGAGGGAGCACAAGACTTTTTGCCTTTGCTTGGCACTGACTATGTCGAATTTTATGTAGGCAACGCAAAACAGGCGGCACACTATTATAAAACAGCGTTCGGTTACCAATCGCTCGCATACGCAGGCCTTGAGACCGGGGTACGCGACCGCGCTTCGTATGTAGTAAAGCAGGATAAAATCCGATTGGTCTTTACCACGCCTTTAACCGCTGATTCGCCTATAAATGACCATTTACGAAAACACGGTGACGGAGTCAAGGTAGCAGCACTCTGGGTAGAAGACGCCACGAGTGCCTATGAAGAAACAGTAAAGCGAGGCGCGCGTCCGTTTATGGAACCCACAGTTGAAAGTGATGAGTATGGGCAGGTCGTCAGGTCGGGAATATATACCTATGGCGAGACCGTACATATCTTTGTAGAAAGAAAAAACTACACCGGCATTTTTCTGCCTGGATACCAAAAATGGGACTCTGATTACAATCCTGAACCAACGGGGCTCAAATATATTGACCACATGGTTGGAAACGTAGGTTGGAATGAAATGAATACATGGGTGAAATGGTATGAAGACGTAATGGGCTTCGTAAACTTTTTGTCTTTTGACGACAAACAGATCAATACCGAGTATTCAGCCCTTATGAGTAAAGTGATGTCAAACGGGAACGGACGTATCAAGTTCCCGATAAACGAACCGGCAGAAGGCAAGAAAAAATCACAAATTGAGGAATATCTTGAGTTTTACGGCGGGCCTGGCATTCAACATATCGCGATTGCAACAGACGACATTATTACAACAGTCAGCCAATTAAAGGCACGCGGTGTCGAATTTTTGTCGGCGCCACCACGTGCTTATTACGAAGCTATTCCGGAACGTCTCGGTGCACACATGAGCATGATGAAAGAAGATATCAACGAGATTGAGAAACTTGCCATTATGGTCGATGCCGATGAAGAAGGATACCTGCTGCAGATATTCACGAAGCCGGTACAGGACAGGCCTACTTTATTTTTTGAAATAATTCAAAGAATGGGTGCTCGCGGATTTGGTGCAGGCAATTTCAAAGCATTGTTTGAGTCGATTGAGCGCGAACAGCAGAAACGTGGTACGTTATAAGGGTGTCTGAGGATTATGTATTAAATACCGCCAAAAGAAACCTTTCCTTGCTAATGATGTGTTAAATAAGCGTTTTTGCACCTATTAATTTAAAAACGTATTATCTTTGCACTCGTAAAAAACGAAGGAGTGGTTTCCGGAGTTTATAAATTTTCATAATTTATATTTTTGGTTGGTTAATAGCATCAAAACTCAGTCTAATAGGCTGGGTTTTTTTGTTTTCACCTTTGGAACGGATATTGCCTATTGACCATAAAAGAACGAGAATTTAATTATGAAGAAACTATTTATATTGCTGCTTATACTTCCTTCGTTAGCATTTGCCCCGCAAAATGAAAAGGCTTTTGATGTTGGCGAATATTTTAAAATGCGTGTACATTACGGGATCGTAAATGCCGGTTATGCAACAATGGAAGTACGCGAGGCTGTCAAAAATAATAAAAAGGTTTACCACGCAGTCGGAAGAGGATACACTACCGGAATGTCGCGGTTTTTCTTTAAAGTCGAAGATAGCTATGAGAGCTATTTCGATAAAAAGACCGGTAACCCGTATCACTTTATCAGGAAAATCGACGAGGGAGGGTACATTAAAAATCAGGAAGGTTTTTTTAACCACGATGATAATAAAGTGCTCGTAAAAGATCATAAACGAAACACTCAGGCAACTTATTCGGTTCCTAAAAACACGCAAGACATTCTGTCCTCGTTTTATTATCTGCGCAATCATCCTGACGTCGATGACCTTCGCATAGGAGAATCGATCGTAATCGATATGTTTTTTGATGACGAAACGACGAAGTTTAAGTTAAAATATGTCGGTAACCAGGATATAAAAACTAAATTTGGCACCATTCCGACAATGGTTTTTAAGCCATTGGTTCAGTCGGGGCGGGTCTTTAAAGAGGAAGAAAGCCTTACTGTATGGATTTCTGACGACCCAAATAGGTTGCCGGTCCGAATACAGGCGAGCCTCGCCGTCGGATCGCTGAAAGCGGATCTGGATTCGTTTAAAGGCTTGAAACATTCATTAAAAATAAAAAGATAGACTCAGATGGGAAATACGAAAATTTCCGACCAAATACTTCAGCAGCTCGAGGAGAAATTTAGTGCTATTAACCAAAAAACAGAAGTCCACCTCGAAGGGTTGCTGCACTCGAAACCAATAACTTACTGGGATTACATACAAACCGACGCATTACTCAATCTGCAAGTGCAGCGAACGGTGCTGCCAGATGAGATGGTTTTTATAATGTATCATCAGATAAACGAACTACTGTTTAAGATGATATTATGGGAAATCAAACAGGTCTGCCATAACGATAACCTCACAACGGTTTTCTTTGCCGAAAGATTGATGCGTATCAGCCGGTATTTTGATATGCTGACAACGTCATTTGATATTATGGGCGACGGAATGGAAGTTGCGCAATACATGAAATTCAGAAATACCCTGACACCTGCCAGCGGTTTCCAGAGCGAGCAATACCGTTTGATAGAATTCGCCTCGACCGATTTGATAAACCTAATCGATTATCGCTTCCGAAAGACTATAGACCGAAATACGCCGTACGAACATGCTTTTGAGCATTTGTATTGGCAGGCGGCCGGAAAAGACCATCAGACAGGAAAGAAGTCGTTCCTTATAGAGCAGTTCGAAAACAAGTATAAAGATGGGTTCCTGCGGTTTATGAAGGAATACAATACGATTAACCTCTGGAAAAAATTTCAGCAATTGCCCGAAGAGGACCAACAAAACCCTGACCTTGTCAATGCGATGCGCCACTATGACCACACCGTAAACGTCAAATGGGTCATGGGACATCTTAACGCTGCAAGGAAATATATTGACAGCGGACAGGGAAGCGGAGAAGCAACCGGTGGAAGCGACTGGAAAAAGTATATGCACCCCAAATTTCAACGCCGCATCTTTTTTCCGGAGTTGTGGAGTGAAGATGAACTAAAAAACTGGGGCGAAGAAAAATTCTAATAGCATAAAACAGAAGGTTTGAAACGATTATCACTACTATTCTTTTCTTTAGTATTACTTTCCTGCAATAAAAATGAAAAAATCACTCCAGAAATACCGGCTCCCAAAGCCGAGCCAATAGTTCTTGAATTCGGCTTTACGCTTAATGACTATGATGTGGTGCGCGATACGATCGAGAGGGGTGAAACCTTCGGATCAATTCTTCAAAAGCAAAACATAGGCGACCTGAAGGTCCACGAAATCGTTCAGAAAATCAGTGACACTTTTAATATACGAAGAATTCAGGCGGGAAAACCGTACACGATTTTACGCGATAAAGATGCTTCGAAAAAAATAAAGGCTTTTATCTACCAACCGGACAGGCTCAACTATTTCGTGGTGGATTTCCGCGATTCGGTCACGGTTTCAAAAAAAGCAAAACCAGTCACGTATAAAAGGCGAACCATTGCGGGATCGCTGGATGGCTCTTTGTCGGCCGCACTCGACCAAAAAAAAATTGATCCGTCTTTAGCTGTACGCATCTCTGACATCTATGCGTGGTCAATCGACTTCTTTAAACTTCAAAAAGGAGACAAATTTGCCATGACTTTTACTGAACGGTTTATTAATGACTCTATTTACGACGGAGTGGAATCGATTGAAGCGGCCTTTTTTGAGTATAAAGGCAGGTTGATCTACGCTTTTCCTTTTGTACAGAATGAAACCACTGGCCGCGTTGAATATTTTGACGAGGAAGGGATGGTTCTGAAGAATATGTTCCTGAAAGCACCGCTGAAGTTCAGCCGTATCTCCTCACGATTTTCACCGAAGCGCTTCCACCCGGTTCAGAAGGTCTGGAAAGCTCACAAAGGAACCGACTATGCTGCTCCACATGGCACGCCTATCATGACGACGGCTGCCGGCGTTGTAGAGCGAACTGGTTTTACCGCCGGAAATGGAAATTACGTAAAGGTTCGTCACAACAGTACTTACTCGACGCAGTATCTTCATATGTCCAAAATTTTGGTCAGACGCGGGCAGAGAGTAGCGCAGGGCGACATCATCGGGAAAGTGGGCAGTACCGGACTCGCCACCGGTCCGCATGTGTGCTATCGCTTTTGGAAAAATGGCGTTCAGGTCGATGCACTTGGGCTTAAACTTCCAAATTCGGAGCCCATGGACCCTAAACATAAGCCGCGCTTTCTGGCACACATGACCCCCTTAAAAAGAGAACTCGATAGTATAGCTAATCTTAAATTCAGGCAGTAATGGCACTTGTCAATATTAATCCGACCCACACCGAATCGTGGAAGAAATTACAACGGCACTACCATGAAATGCAGTCGGTAAAAATGACCAACCTGTTTGCGCAAGATCCTCATCGTGCCGAAAAATTTAGCGTAACATGGAAAAACTTTTATCTTGATTATTCCAAAAATCGCATAAATAGCGAGACAATCAGTTTGATGGCGCAGCTCGCGCACGAATGTGCTCTTGGTGATGCCATCGAAAAATATTTCACAGGGGATCTGATAAATGCTACTGAAAACCGGGCGGTTTTACATACGGCGCTGAGGTCCAAAGCCAACTCTTCCAAAATGGTTAATGGAACTGACATTGCATCAGATATCGCTTCGGTGATGAAGAAAATGCAGGAATTTTCGGATAGTGTGATTGATGGATCCCGGACCGGCTATACAGGAAAAACGTTTACAGATGTTGTTAACATAGGTATCGGCGGCTCGGATCTTGGGCCGGCAATGGTTGTTGAGGCGCTTCAGTATTATAAGAACCACTTAAACATACATTTTGTTTCAAATGTCGATGGTGATCATGTTTCGGAGACAATCAAAAAGCTAGACCCGGAAACGACGCTTTTTGTCATCGTCTCTAAAACCTTTACTACACAGGAAACGCTGACTAATGCCGAGACGCTGCAGAAATGGTTCCTGCAGGCCGCAAGCCCGAAAGATGTCGCACGGCATTTTGTTGCCGTCTCTACCAATATTGAAAAAGTAACCGAATTCGGAATTGATTCCGAAAACATTTTTCCGATGTGGGATTGGGTTGGCGGCCGTTTTTCCTTGTGGAGCGCTGTTGGGTTGTCAATTTGTCTCGGTGTCGGATATGATAACTTTGCGAAGTTGCTCGACGGCGCAAATGAAATGGATCAGCATTTTCGAGACGCATCTTTTGACCAAAACATGCCGGTTGTGCTTGCACTGCTGTCGATCTGGTATAATAACTTTTTTGGTGCTGAGAGTGAGGCGTTGATTCCATATACGCAATACCTTCAAAAATTGGCGCCGTACCTTCAGCAGGGAATTATGGAAAGCAATGGCAAGAGCGTCGATCGTAACGGAAATCCGGTCAGCTATCAAACCGGGACTATTATCTGGGGTGAACCGGGAACGAACTCGCAACATGCATTTTTTCAGCTAATCCACCAGGGAACAAAGTTGATCCCTGCCGATTTTATCGGTTTTGCACAATCGTTGCACGGTGAGCAGGATCATCACGACAAGCTAATGTCGAATTTCTTCGCGCAGACGGAAGCCCTTATGAACGGCAAAAAGGAGTCGCAGGTCCTGGCTGAATTTGCCGATTCGGGTATGTCACACGATCAGGCTGATTTTTTAAAAGCTTTCAAGGTGTTTTCAGGGAATAAACCTACTAATACCATACTTATTGACCGCCTGACACCCGAAGCGCTTGGGTCGCTTGTGGCACTGTACGAGCACAAGATTTTTGTGCAAGGGGTAATCTGGAACATCTATAGTTATGACCAATGGGGCGTTGAACTCGGAAAACAATTGGCAAACACAATATTAAAGGAAATTGTATCAAATGAAATAGCCGGTCACGACTCATCGACCACCCAATTGCTTAAGCATTATCTCAAAAAGAGGTAATCAAAGGTATTGGTAAAGCTTTTTAGTTATATTTGTTTAAACCAAACGATTTATTATTATGTATCCGATAACCGAATCGCTCCACTCAGGATGGGCGTACGTCGCACTTTTCTTTTTACTGATTGCTGTAATCAATGCGATTGCAGGACTGTCGACAAAAAAAGCTTTTTCTTCAAAAGACCGACTGATTAGTCTTTTAGCGCTTGTATTTGTTCACATTCAATTTTTAATCGGAATCATACTCTACTTTGTGTCACCACGTGGTCTTGCAGTTCTTGGCGAGATGAAAGATGCTGAAATGCGCCTGACGTCGCTGGAACACCCGCTGGTAAATTTAATTGCGATCATACTTATAACTATCGGCTGGTCAAAGCATAAAAAGGTTATGGACAGCGGTCGCAAGTTTAAAACCTTCGCTATTTTTTATGGTCTGGGTCTAATCTTGCTGTTGAGCAGAATCCCGTGGGATCTTTGGTTCGAGTAGGAGATCCAGCGATGATGAATTATCGCCTCTATCATGAAACGAACCCTGATCAAATTTATGAAAAGGTATAAGTACACCATACTTTCATCAGTCATAGTGGCTTTCCTGTTAGCTGGTTTTTCAGAGCGGAAACATATCAATGCGGGGACATCTTCGGTGATTGAGGACACGGTGAAAGTAAATACGCCTGCAGTCGATACTGCTTTTGTACCGACTTTGCACCTTTATAAGAAGAACGCACACGCCTCTTATTACGCTGATAAGTTTAATGGCCGCCGAACCGCCAGTGGCCGTAAATTCGACAATACGAAATATACCGCCGCGCACCGCAAACTTCCATTCGGCACGATGCTTCGCGTGACCAACCAGAGCAGCGGCCTCTCTGTCGATGTCGAAGTAATTGACCGGGGACCTTTTACAAAGGGTCGCGAGATCGATCTGTCAAAAAGAGCATTTATGGACATTGCCCGAAACAAGGGGCGTGGTTCCCTGCAGGTAACGATTGAGATTATCAAATACAATTAGTGCCAAAATTCCCGTTTAAATTTTTCGCAGGTATCTTTTATTCTTCATCTTTCTCGCACAGAAGCGTTTAACTCCTGAGCATTTTCCGCTGCGCGGACCACACTTTTCTTTTAACAATTTTTTAAGTTCGGTTAGTTCGCTTCCATCCGAACTAAGTTCTACTTTTGCAAAAATTTTTTGATGAATATTACCAAAGAAAAGGAAGCTTTGATCGAAATGTTTGGCGTCCATTTCGAGTCGCTTTACCATTTACCTCCTTTGTCTTCGCGGATCCTCGGTGTCCTTATTCTTGACTGCTGCCGGCGAGGGTTGACTTTCGAAGCCTTGGTGGAAAGGATGAATGCCAGCAAAAGCTCGGTCTCCACGAACCTGAACCTGCTTCTGAAATCGAACATGATTGCGTACTATACCCTGCCCGGTGACCGGAAGAAATATTACAAACCAGCACCATTTAGCGAGCGACTGACCAATTATTTAAAAATTGTTGATTACGAAAAGCAGGTACTTAATCGATTGCTGGCCTATCGTGAGCAAACAGTATCGTGCGATGAAGAACGGCGAAATATGGAAAACATTATTGCCTATAAAGAGCATGTTCAGGAGATCGAAGACCTTTTTGGAAAGACTATAAAGAAATTTAAAGAGATTGAGCAATTAAGCAAATAATAATAAAGTATGAAAATAAATACAATAGCCTTTTTATTTATAGCTGCTATTTTCACATCATGTGGGAAGAAGCAGGAGCAGCAACCACAGGCAATGGGACCCGCGCCTTTTCCTGTTCAAACCATTGTCAAGCAAAACGCGATAGTGTATCAGGAATATCCCGCAAACCTCGAAGGACAGCAAAATGTGGAAATTCGGCCGAAGGTCAGCGGGTTTATTCAAAAAATCTATGTCGATGAAGGACAATCGGTCAGGAAAGGACAAGTGCTTTTCAAACTTGAAACCCAAACTCTTAACCAGGACGCATCAGCGGCAAAGGCGATGGTGCAGGCAGCACAGGTTGAGGTAGACCGGCTTCGGCCGCTTGTAGAGCGCAAAATTATCGGCAACGTTCAGCTCGAAGCTGCGCAAGCGCGACTGGCGCAGGCCAAAAGTGCCTATGGAAGCGTCGCGGCCAATATTGGTTATGGAACTATTACATCTCCCGTTAACGGTGTTGTGGGAAGTATTCCGTTTCGTGAAGGTAGTCTTGTAAGCGCCGCAAGTGAAATGCCGCTGACAACAGTTTCTGATGCGCGTATCGTTCGAGCGTACTTTTCGATGAATGAAAAACAATTGCTGCTTTTCAATAAAACTTTTGAAGGTTCAAGCACTGAAGCTAAACTTAAGAATGTTCCAGAGGTGTCGCTCCTGCTTGTAGATGGTACTGAATATGAGCATAAAGGAAGGATTACCGCGATCAACGGTTTGATCGACCGCACGACCGGAACATCCGAATTCCGTGCCGAATTTCCTAACCCCGATGGTTTGTTACGAAGCGGGAACAGTGGCGTGGTAAGAATCCCAATCGAACACGAAAAAACCATACTTGTTCCACAAAATGCAGTCTACGAAATTCAGGGCAAGCAAATGATATTTGTTGTAGGTCAGGGAAACAAGGTCGAATCTAAAATTATAACGACCAACGGCACAGCGGAACTTAATTATATCGTTACCGACGGCCTTTCGGAAGGGGACGTAATCGTCACCGCAGGCGCTTTGAAGCTTAAGGACGGGAACGAAATCCTTCCTCAGCCTGCAAAAGCGGCGACAGCAGACGCCAGTACAAAACCTCAATCGTAAATATTACATGTTAAAGACTTTTATTGAAAGGCCCGTCCTTTCCACCGTAATTTCAATCATTATAACTATTCTGGGCGTTCTCGGCATACAGTCGTTACCGATAGAACAGTATCCCGAAATCGCGCCACCAACCGTTCAGGTCAGCGCGACTTACACCGGGGCAAACGCCGAAACGGTGATGAACAGTGTCGTTATTCCGCTTGAAGAAGAAATTAACGGCGTTGAAGGGATGACTTACATGACTTCATCCGCTGCCAATGATGGCTCGGCTAAAATTTCGGTTTTCTTCGAACTAGGTATCGATCCCGATATCGCTGCGGTCAATGTACAAAATCGTGTCGCAAGGGCTACCAGTAAACTTCCGCAAGCCGTAATACAAACAGGTGTGACGACTGTCAAAAGCCAGACCGGCGCGCTGATGTTTTTGTCATTGTACTCAGATAACGAAGAATTCGACGGAACGTTCGTCCAGAATTACGCGAAAATCAATCTTGTTCCAAAATTGCAACGGGTTAAAGGCGTAGGCCAGGTAAATGTTTTCGGCGCCAAAGATTATTCGATGCGTATCTGGATCGATCCCGCGAAAATGGCGGCCTATAACATCTCGCCACGCGAAATCCAAAATGCACTCCAGGAGCAAAATGTCGAAGCGGCACCCGGGAAATTTGGGGAAAATGCTGAAGGTGTTTATGAATATGTAATTAAGTATAAAGGCCGTTTATCCGAAGTTTCACAATATGAAAACATTGTAATTAAAGCGGCAGGCTCCGGAAACTTTGTCTATCTGCGCGATGTTGCGACGGTCGAGCTCGGTGCGTTCAATTATGGAGCGAAGAACTTTGGTATGGGAAAGGAAGGCGTAGCAGTTGGAGTTTTCCAGACGTCGGGCTCAAATGCGCAGGAAATCATCGAGGAAGTGATGCTGATCATGGAAGACGCAAAATCCGATTTCCCAAAAGGCATCAATTATATTATACCATTCAACACGAAAACATTTCTTGATGCTTCAATCGACAAAGTAATCATCACACTTCTTGAAGCATTCGTTCTTGTGTTTCTCGTTGTTTTCATCTTCCTGCAGGATTTCCGCTCAACATTAATTCCGGCTATTGCGGTTCCGGTGTCGATTATAGGAACTTTCTTTTTTCTGCAACTTTTCGGTTTTTCGATCAACATGCTGACGCTATTCGCGATGGTACTTGCGATCGGAATTGTTGTCGATGACGCGATTGTCGTGGTCGAAGCCGTTCATGCAAAGCTCGATCAGGGGGCAAAATCAGGGAAAGCCGCCACCTTATCGGCGATGAGCGAAATTACCGGAGCTATTATATCGATTACGCTGGTTATGTCGGCCGTGTTTATTCCGGTATCGTTCTTAAAAGGGCCGTCAGGGGTGTTTTACCAGCAATTTGCTATCACGCTCGCAGTAGCCATCTTAATATCGGCCGTCAATGCATTGACGTTGAGTCCGGCGCTTTGTGCGCTTTTGCTGAAACCACATAAAGATGCCGATCCGGATAAAAAGCCGAATTTAAAGCAGCGTTTCTTCACAGCTTTCAACACGTCGTTCGACAGGATGAACGCAAAATACGTGAAGTCGCTATCGTTCCTAGGACGTAAAAAATGGATAACCGTTGTAGGACTGGCAGTATTTACCGGAATTGCATTGCTGTTGTTCCAAAACACTCCGTCGGGATTTATTCCGAATGAAGACCGGGGAATCATCATGGGCGATTTGACGATGCCTCCGGGTACGACTCTGGAAAAAACCGAAATCGCTGTGATGGAACTCGATTCTGTACTGCAATCGATGCCAATGGTCGAGGCGCGGATGACCGTCGCTGGTTTTAGTTTGCTTAACGGTGTCAATGGCGGATCGTATGCTTTTATCGTTATCAAATTAAAGGATTGGTCGGAGCGCACTGAAGACCATCAGTCGGTTGATGCTATAGTAGGCGAATTGTTTGCACGTACCGCTGGCTTTAAAGATGCGAAGTTGTTGTTCTTCACGCCACCAAGCGTCTCGGGTTTTGGAACTGCCGATGGCTTCGAATTTAAACTTCAGGACAAAGGTGAGGATAGTTGGCAGCAGGTAAGCAAAGTCTCAGGCGAATTCCTTCAGGCTTTGAACGCACGGCCGGAAATTCAGTACGCGATGACGAACTTTAATCCGAATTTCCCACAGTTTGAAATGGATATCAACGTCGAAAGAGCGAAGGATGCAGGTGTCTCTGTTTCCGATATCTTCAACACCATGCAGGGTTATTATGGTGGATTGTATACAACCGACTTCAACCGTTTTGGAAAACAGTTTCGCGTGATGATCCAGGCCAAACCTGAGCAACGCGCTGATGAAAATTCGATAAATAACATTTTTATTAAAAATGCTTCAGGCCAACAGGTGGCGATCAGCCAGTTTATATCATTAAAAAGGATTTATGGACCTGAAGCGGTTGCACGTTTTAATCTTTTGAAATCGATTAATATCAACGGAAAGGCGAATCCGGGCTATAGCTCAGGCGATGCGATCAAAGCTATTGAGGAAGTCGCCGCAGAACATTTGCCTACTACATACGGATATGAGTTCTCGGGTATGACACGTGAAGAAATCCTTGCAGGTTCGCAAGCAGCAGGGGTTTTTCTCTTGAGCCTGATCTTCGTTTATTTCCTTTTGGCAGCGCAATATGAAAGTTATCTGGTTCCGTTATCGGTTTTGCTTTCGTTGCCTGTTGGAATCGCCGGGGCAATTGGATTTGTGAATCTCGCCGGCCTCGAAAACAACATCTACTTCCAGGTAGCACTAATTATGCTGATCGGACTACTCGCCAAAAATGCAATCCTGATAGTGGAATTTGCGATTCAGAGACGACGCGCGGGAATGGATTTGATGCAATCGGCTATTGACGGTGCACGTGCTCGTTTGCGGCCGATTCTGATGACTTCCTTTGCCTTTATCTTCGGATTGATGCCGCTTGCATTTTCATCAGGAGTTGGCGCCGTCGGAAACCGATCGATCGGAATGGGCGCTGTCGGCGGCATGTTTATCGGTACAATATTCGGAGTCTTCGTAATCCCGATCCTGTTTGTGATATTCCAGGGCATTCAGGAAAAAATCTCCGGAAAGCCGGTTTTAGAAAACGACGCAACTTTAAATGAGAATCATGAACAATAAATTATATAAAACATTTCTTCTGGTTATTGTAGGTGCTATGGCGCAGTCGTGCTTCGTTGCCAAAGAATATGACCGGCCTGATGTGGTTCGTGAAGATATGTATCGGACCGAAGTTTTGGCAACTGATACCGCAACATTGGCAAGTGTCGCATGGGACAAGATTTTTACCGATCCAATCCTGCAGAGACACATTTCCACCGGTTTGCAAAATAACCACGACATCAGAATCGCCATACAGACGATCGCTGCGGCCGAAGCTGCGATGTTGCAGGGAAGAGCCGGTTACCTGCCGACATTTAATCTTGGTGCCGATTGGTCGCATCAGGAGCTTTCACGAAACACCCAGATCGGGAACCTGATCAGCCAGGGCGGTGGCGCTACCAATGTCGATCAATATCAGTTCGCAGGTACGCTTTCATGGGAGGCCGATATCTGGGGCCGCATCAGAAGCAACAAAAGGGCGGCGAACGCGAGATATCTACAGACAATCGCAGCCAATCAGGCGGTTAAAACGCAATTAATTGCCAACATAGCATCGACGTATTTCCAGATTCTGACACTGGATGCACAAATTAAACTCGCCGAAGCCACATTGGTTAACCGCAATGAAAGCATTGAAACGATCCTGGCACTAAAAGAAGCCGGCAGCGTCAATGAAGTTGGTGTAAAGCAAACCGAAGCGCAGAAGTATGCAACCGAAATAATTATCGCCGACCTAAAGACTAACATCGTGCTTCTGGAAAATGCAATGAGTATTTTACTGGGTGAATCGCCCGGCAAAATCGAAAGGAGCACACTTGCCCAACAGCAGTTCAGTCAGGAGATTACCACTGGTGTCCCGGCATCACTGTTACGGAATCGTCCCGATGTGCTCGCGGCTGAATACAACCTGATATCAAATTTTGAATATACAAACGTCGCCAGAAGCAATTTTTATCCCACGTTGCGCATTACCGCGACCGGCGGTTTTCAAAGTATCGACATTAAGGAATGGTTTAGCGCGAATTCATTGTTTGCGAATATCGTCAGCGGAATTACCCAACCGATTTTTAATCAGAGGCAAATACGGTCACAATACGAAATAGCTCAGGCCGATCAGCAGCGTGCGTATCTTGAATTTGAGCAGTCGCTGCTAAATGCCGGGCGCGAAGTATCGGATGCGCTGGCACAATACCAAAATGAATCATATAAAATAAGCGTGAGGGAACAGCAGGTTGAAGCGCTGAACCAGGCGGCTACGTACTCAGATGAATTGCTTACTTACGGCATGGTCAACTATCTGGAAGTTCTGACGGTGAAAGATAATGCGCTCAATACCGAACTGCTTCTGATCGAAAACCGTTTCCGTCAATACAATTCGATTATACAATTATACAAAGCCCTTGGCGGTGGATGGCGTTAAGGTTATTCCGCTTCTGATTTTCGGACCTCGATACCTACTCCAAGCACATTAGGCAGGTATTCGCGCGGGAAATTATTTTTTAGCGAAATTTCATATTTTCCAGCGGCAAGATTCTGTTTTTCAAAAAGTGTTTGCTCCAGATCACAATAATCGCCAAGGCAGTCACCGCGGTCATTGCCTCCTGTATCTTTGATGCGAAGCAGGAACTGCTCCTGGTGTTGAGGTTGCTCCGGTCCCTGCATACTTATCTGAATCGGTATGAGATCGAACTGAAAACCCGCAACGTGAGAAAAGTGCATCACCAGGTCATAGGACTGTACAGCATTAGTAATTTCGAATTCGAATTTTCGGACGTCCGACTTTAGCCATCGGTTGTTGTCGAAATCGCGGTCTACCTGTTTGTAAATTTTATTGCCATCGCACGAGAGGAGAACCAGCAAAGCCGTGATAAAAACGATTTTTTTCATAACCATGTAGTAAAGGGGTTGCTACTTAACGATGCATTATAATATTTAATTATTCCTGTTACTTCTTGTCCGAGCCATGTGGGCTTCTCGAATGATTCGGCTTCATCATGTAATTCAACTTCGGCAATGATCAGGCCCGCGTTATCGCCAAGAAATTCATCGACTTCGTACACATGTTTGCCAACCGGTACCCTATAGCGGAATTTATCGATGATTCCGCTTTCACACAATTCCAGCAGAGGGCGCGCATCTGACAATGGAAGTTCTGTTTCCCATTCAAAGCGGGTTGTTCCGGACGCGTTTCCTTTTCCTTTAATAGTCAGAAAACCACTTTCACCACTTACCCGTATACGAACGGTACGCTCTGGGTGTGAATTAAGATAGCCTTGAGCTATTCGGGTTTTGGAAGACGATTGTTCTTTAAAAGCATCGGATTTGACTAAAAACTTCCGTTCTATTTCCAACATTTTCACCTGCTAATATTTTCGACAAGTTAATGTTTTTCTTTACTTATTTGTACTTTTACCGCACACATCACACAAATGAAGTTTCCAAAGATATGGCGGAAAAGCGCTCGCCGGCAAACAGCCGCAGATTATCTACAACAGCAATGTCTCGAGAAGCAATCATGGCAGGAGAGCGAGGATGATCTCGAAGTCCTGGTGCAGCTGGTCAATCTGGTGCGACCTGCGAGGCCAAATCGGGTGACTGATGTTCAGCTAACCGAGTTGTTGCTGTTCCTGAGGGAAAATCCTGAATGTGCCGACAAACTTTCGGCTTATCTGAAGCAGATTCTGCACAGGAAGATGTTCAACAAATTTTTATCGGATGCGGCTATTTTGCAGGATGCCGATTTCTTCTTTGAGGTCCGGAAGCGGATCCAGGCAAAAATCTTACCGTATCAGCCACAGAAAAATCGCCTTGAGTTTGTCCTAAATCAGGTATTTTACCTCGCCACGGATTATATCTGGATTGAGAAAATACCATTTAATCAGATTAATGAATTGTTCCAGCTTCTAAAACTGGATACAATTTACGAATCTGTTGAAAAATACAGTCCGATGTCCGAAGTACTCGTGGCGATGGAACTGATAACGCAGCGCATCAGTGGTCGTGCGATGGAATCCGAAGTCATAAAAATGGTGCCTGAGTTTGACGACCTCGACAGTCCGTTTACTGCTTTCGAAATGGAGCTGCAGCAGATTCAGGAGCGCATACGAACATCGGAAGTACATTATATTTCAGCCGATGATCTGTCATACCGTCAGCTAAACGTACTGCACCGCCAGTGCGAGGATTTCGTCGATAAAGCATTTGGCAATAGCGCTAAGTACGGTATTTCGCTGCGTGTAAACCAAGGCCTACTAAAAATCAGGCAGCAATTGAAAAGGTTGAAGGTATTAATGCCGCTGCTGACAATAGGATGTGAAGCCGACAAAGTAAAAAATTCCATCACGCTGGGACTTAAGCTTATAAAATACAACTGCTATAAGAGCAATGTACGCAGGTTTATCGGCGAGAGTACGCAGTTGCTATCCTATGAAATCACGCAGCACACAGCCAAAACCGGCGAAAATTATATTACGCACGGCAGGCGCGAGTACTTCAAAATGTTTCGCACCGCGCTGGGCGGCGGACTGATCGTAGGATTTTTATGTATATTGAAGTTGCTGCTTTCAAAACTGGATACAAGTTATTTCGGCCACGCGATTACCTATAGTTTAAATTATGCAATGGGTTTTATCGCTATATATTTACTGGGTTTTACACTGGCTACCAAACAGCCGGCAATGACTGCCGCTGCTCTTGTTAAGGCACTTGAGGACGGCCTGCGCAAGCATGCGAACAACCCGGAAAAATACCACACCTTTGCCTTGTTGTTTGCACGGGTTTTTCGTTCTCAGTTTATCGCATTTGCCGGAAATGTACTAACAGCGTTTTCGGTTCCGTTACTTTTAGTTTGGGTAATAAATTATAGTGCGGGTGTAAATCTGGGTGCATTCAAATGGGAAGCGCTTGTCGCCGATCAAAGTCCGCTGCATTCACCTGCAATACTTCACGCGAGTATCGCGGGCGTTTATCTGTTTCTGTCTGGGATAATATCGGGAAGTGTCGCCAATCGCGACAAACACAATTCGGTTTATTACAGAATTCAGGAACATCCGCTGTTGAAGAAAAGCCTCGGTCGTGCCCGCGCACGTAAAATCGCCGAAGTATATGAAAAGAAAGGGGCAGGTGTCATATCCAATTTTTGGTTCGGGGTTTTTATGGGGAGTACTGCTTCTATTGGCTTATTCCTTGGTTTAAACATCGATGTGCGGCATATCACGTTTGCCGCCGGGAATCTCGCGTTGGGGATTTTTGGTTCAGGTTTCGACGTTCCGAAGCAGATTCTTTTCTGGAGCATTGCCGGCGTTGGTATGATTGGCGCTATGAATTTTACAGTCAGTTTCGGTTTATCGCTGGGGCTGGCTTTTCGTTCCCGGAATATTCCGCTAAGTGAAATCAGGTTTGTTATGTCGTCGGTTTGGAAGCATTTTAAACGCAAGCCCCTGAGTTTTTTCTTTCCAACAGAAAAAGGCGAGACGTCAGTTTCAGGAGAACGTCAGCTCAAGAAGGGCTAAAATTACCTTCTATGGAAGAACAGCCGAGATCCCGCAAGATAATTCACATCGACATGGATGCCTTTTATGCATCTGTTGAGCAGCTTGACAATCCTGAACTTCGTGGAAAACCTGTAGCCGTTGGCGGTTCGGAAACTCGCGGTGTAGTTTCAGCAGCCAGTTATGAGGCGCGTCCGTTCGGGGTCAGAAGCGCGATCAGCGGCGCATTGGCCAAGAAGTACTGTCCCGACCTTATTTTTGTAAAGCCCCGTTTTGACCGGTATAAAGAAATATCAGCTAAAATCAGAAAGATTTTTTCCGAATATACTGATTTGGTGGAGCCGCTGTCGCTGGATGAAGCCTATCTGGACGTGACAATTAACAAGATTGGCAACCCAAGCGCTACTTTGATTGCGGAAGAAATTCGGCGCCGCATATATGCCGACGTGGGTTTGACCGCTTCGGCTGGAATTTCGGTCAATAAATTTGTAGCCAAGATTGCATCGGATTACAACAAACCAAACGGACAGAAAACTGTTACCTCCGATGAAGTCGCTGAGTTTCTTGAAGCACTGCCAATTCGCAAATTTTATGGCATTGGGAAGGTCACGACAGAGAAGATGTTTCAACTTGGAATCTTTACCGGTAAAGATCTGAAAAGCAAATCGCTTGAGTTTCTGGAGAAGCATTTCGGCAAATCGGGTACTGATTATTATCACATCGTCCGGGGCATTCACAATAGCGAAGTCAGGCCGGAACGCGTGGCCAAGTCGGTGGCGACTGAACATACTTTTGACGAAAATTTAACCTCGGAAATCTTTATGCAGGAACGTCTTGAAGGCATTGCGGCCGAACTCGAGCGCCGACTGAAACGACATAACACAGCAGGCAAAACAGTTACTTTAAAAATAAAGTACAGCGATTTTACATTGCAGACCAGAAGTAAAACGCTGCCCTATTTTATTTCCGATAAAGCGCTGCTGTTTCAGACGGCTAAA